>JAMONK010000029.1 GCA_027065835.1 Thermococcus sp.
CAATCGCGTCTCCGAGGAGGAATTCAAGCTTTCTGACCTTGTTCCCTCCGATGCCAAGGCCGGTTAGGTCGTCCCTTTTGACGTAAACATCCACTCCCAGGGTCCCGCTTATCTTTGGGAGGTACTGAATCGGAGTTTCCCATGGGATAAGCTCAATCCTCGGGAACCAGGACAAAAGAGCACCAACTTTTGGGTCCATGGAATCACCCCTTGCTGATTCTCGGCATCTGTACTACCCCGGTCATAAGTCTTTTTAAACCTTCCAGCGAACCCACCCCCATGACCCACTACTACTCCGAGGACCCGGACGTTCCGCTGAAGACTAAGGCCATTGAGGTTTGCCTTAAGGGGTACTGCTTCAAGTTCATAACGGCCAGCGGAGTCTTTTCTTTCGGGAAGCTGGATCGCGGCACTGAACTACTTGTGGAGAGCATGATACTCGATGAGGGCTGGCGCGTCCTAGATTTGGGCTGTGGCTACGGGGCGATCGGCATTGTTGCATCGCGTTTCGTGGACTACGTCATCATGACCGACGTTAACCGGCGGGCACTGAACATGGCGAGGAAAAACTTAAAAATCAACGACGTTAGAAACGCCGAGGTCAAGTGGGGAAGCCTTTATGAGCCCGTCAGTCGGGAAAAATTCGATTCAATAATAACGAACCCCCCGGTACATGCCGGGAAGGCCGTATTGAGGGAAATAGTTATAAACGCTCCCCGGCATCTCAACGATGGAGGCCTGCTTCAACTGGTCATTAAGACGAAGCAGGGCGCAAAATATATTAAGGCTCTAATGGAGGACCACTTCACCGAAGTGAGAGAACTGGCGAAGGGGAGCGGCTATCGCGTGTATGCCGGGATCGCCTAGCCTGGGATGGCGCGGGCCTTGAGAGCCCGTGTCCTCTTGGACACCGGGGTTCAAATCCCCGTCCCGGCGCCAAAATCCTCTACGAAGGATTGAGATGGAGGTGTATTCATAATGACGGACAACTTCAGACACATCGTCCGTGTGGCAGGTGTCGACCTGAAAGGAGATAGACAGTTAAGATGGGCCCTTACGGGGATTAAGGGAATAGGCATAAACTTCGCTACGATGGTCCTGCGGGTCGCGGGCATAGACCCCTACATGAAGGCAGGTTACCTCAATGAGGAGCAGGTCAAGAAGATCGAGGAAGTCCTTGAAGACCCTGTTTCCCATGGTATCCCTGGGTGGGCGGTCAACAGGCCGAAGGACTACGAGACGGGCAAGGACATGCACTTACTCACCGCCAAGCTCGTGATGGCCTGGCGTGAGGACGTCAACAGGCTCAGGAGAATCAGGGCTTACCGCGGCATCAGACTTGAGCGCGGTCTGCCTGTGAGGGGTCAGAGAACAAGGTCAAACTTCAGGCACGGTGCAACGCTCGGTGTCAGCAGAAGGAAGAAGTGAGGTGGTGTAAATGGGAGACCCTAAGAGGCAGAGGAAGAGGTACGAAACTCCCTCTCACCCATGGATTAAAGAGAGGCTTGACAGTGAGCGCGTACTTATGAGGAAGTACGCCCTTAAAAACAAGAAGGAACTATGGAGGCACGAGACCCAGCTTAAGGAGTTCAGGAGGAGGGCCAGGCGCCTTCTTGCCGCCCGCGGCAAGCAGGCAGAGGTTGAGAAGGTTCAGCTCCTCCAGAGACTCAACAGGCTGGGCCTTTTGCCGGCAGATGCCGTCCTGGATGATGTTCTCTCCCTTGGACTTGAGGACATCCTCGACAGGCGCCTCCAGACGGTTGTCTTCAA
Source organism: Thermococcus sp. (assembly GCA_027065835.1). Lineage (GTDB taxonomy): Archaea > Methanobacteriota_B > Thermococci > Thermococcales > Thermococcaceae > Thermococcus. The sequence continues at coordinate 1,771 of JAMONK010000029.1, forward strand.
GAAGGGTCTTGCAAGGACGATCAGACAGGCCAGACAGCTCATAGTTCACGGGCATATAGAAGTCAACGGGCAGATAATCCGCTCTCCGGGCTATCTTATCCTCAAAGAGGAGGAGGGCACAATAACCTACTCAAGGAACTCCCCCTTTGCCAAGGAGAGCCATCCTGAGAGGGTCGTCATTGAACAGGCTAAGCAGGGTGAGGCCTCATGAGTGAGGAAGTTCAGCAGGTTAACCTGAAAAAGAAGGACAAATGGGGAGTGGCCCACATCTACTCCTCCTACAACAACACCATCATCCACATCACCGACCTCACCGGGGCCGAGACCATCAGCAGGTGGAGCGGCGGTATGGTCGTTAAGGCGGACAGGGACGAGCCATCACCGTACGCGGCTATGATAGCCGCCAGAAGGGCCGCAGAAGAAGCCATGGAGAAGGGTTTCACCGGTGTCCACATAAAGGTCCGCGCCCCAGGAGGAAGCAAGAGCAAAAGCCCGGGTCCGGGTGCCCAGGCCGCCATCCGTGCCCTCGCCAGGGCCGGCCTCAGGATAGGAAGGGTTGAGGACGCTACCCCCATCCCGCACGATGGAACCAGGCCCAAGGGCGGGAGAAGGGGCAGGCGCGTCTGACCCCACAACTTCTTTTTTGGTGATGCCGATGGAGCCAAAATTTCAGGTTCTTGAAAAAAGGGAGGACTCGATTAAGTTCCTCGTTGAGGGGATTGACGTTCCCTTTGCCAACGCCATGAGGAGGACCATACTCTCGGAGGTCCCCACCTTCGCCATTGATGAGGTGGAGTTCTTTGAGAATGACTCGGCACTCTTCGACGAGATAATCGCACACAGACTTGCCATGGTCCCTCTGACGACTCCCCCCGACAGGTTCTCCCTGGACTCCCTTGAGCTGGATGACTACACGGTTACCCTCTCCCTCGAGGCTGAGGGGCCGGGGATAGTGTACTCTGGTGACATCAAAAGCGATGATGAGGGGATAAAACCCGCAAACCCGAACGTTCCCATAGTCAAGCTCGCCGAGGGGCAGAGGGTCTCGTTCAACGCATACGCAAAGCTTGGCCGTGGGAAGGACCATGCCAAGTGGCAGCCGGGTTTTGTGTACTACAAATACCTGACCAAGGTACACGTCAGTAAAGAGGTTCCTGACTGGGAGGAGCTTAAGGCTTTAGCTGAGAAACGCGGGCTGCCTGTTGAGGAAACCGAGGAAGAGCTCATTATAACGACCACCCGGGCGTTCTACCTCCCCCGCAAGTTTGACGGATTTAAAAAGGACAAGATCACCGAAGAGGTAGTGCCGGATACATTCGTTTTCACAGTGGAAACCAATGGAGAACTCCCCGTTGAGGAAATTGTGGCTACAGCGCTCAAGATTCTCATGCGGAAGAGCGATAGATTTATAAACGAACTCCATAAATTAGCCGAGTGACGCGGGGGTTGCCGAGCCTGGTCAAAGGCGCGGGATTCAGGGTCCCGTCCCGTAGGGGTTCCGGGGTTCAAATCCCCGCCCCCGCACCAAATTCACGTTCACCCGTCCCTCGGTGCGAGAATTGTGAAGGAGGAATGTTCATGGTTAAGAGGACTGGTCCAACTGACATAAACTTGAGGAGACTCATCCGCTACCTCAGGAAGAGGTCCAATGAGGAAGGCGTGAGGGTATGGAAGGACATCGCTTGGCGCCTTGAGAGGCCAAGGAGGCAGAGGGCTGAAGTGAACATCAGCAGGATCAACCGCTACACCAAAGAGGGGGACACGATTATCGTCCCGGGAAGCGTAATTGGCGCAGGAAAGCTTGAGCACAGGGTGATCGTCGCCGCTTGGAAGTTCAGTGAGGGGGCAAGGCAGAAGATAACGGAAGCCGGTGGGGAGGCTATAACCATTGAGGAGCTCCTTGAGAGAAACCCGAAGGGTAGTGGAGTAATCATAATGGAGTGATGGGCCATGAGGATAATTAACGCTGAAGGGCTTATACTCGGAAGACTCGCCTCAAAGGTTGCCAAGATGCTCCTCGAGGGCGAGGAAATCGTCATAGTTAACGCCGACAAGGCCATCATCACCGGTAACAGGGAGGATGTCTTTGCCAAGTACAAACAGAGAACCGGGCTCAGAACCAGGAGCAACCCACGGAAGGGCCCGTTCTATCCGAAGAGGAGCGATGAGATAGTCAGGAGAACGGTCAGAGGAATGCTCCCCTGGAAGACCGACAGAGGAAGGAGCGCTTACAGGAGGCTCAGGGTCTACGCAGGCATTCCCAAAGACTTCGAGGGTAAAAAGTTTGAGACAATAATCGAAGCCGACGCTTCAAGGATAGCCACGCCGAAGTACGTTACCGTTGGTGAGGTTGCAAAGTTCCTCGGTGGAAAGTTCTGAGGTGAGGAAAATGAAGGTCATTCAGACTGCTGGTAAGAGAAAGACGGCCATCGCGAGGGCCACAATCCGGGAGGGCAAGGGCCGTGTCAGGATAAACCACCGGCCCGTTGAGATAATCGAACCCGAGATAGCGCGCTTCACCATCATGGAGCCCCTCGTCATTGCCGGTGAGGAAATAGTGAGCAAGGTTGACATCGACGTCAAGGTCGAGGGTGGAGGCTTCATGGGACAGGCTGAAGCAGCGCGCGTTGCCGTAGCCAGGGCCCTCGTCGAGTGGACCAACGACATGAACCTCAAGGAAAAGTTTATGAAGTACGACAGGACTATGCTCGTTGGCGACAGCAGGAGAACCGAGCCCCACAAGCCCAACCGCTCAACCAAGGGTCCGAGGGCCAAGAGGCAGAAATCCTACCGCTGATGGCTCTCCTTTAATATTCATTGGAGAAGGTGATACGGGTGATAGTTCCCGTAAGGTGTTTCACTTGCGGAAAAGTCCTGGGAGACAAGTACTATGAGTTTAAGGCCCGGGTCGAGAAGGGCGAGGATCCCGAGAAGGTCCTTGACGACCTTGGGGTGGAGAGGTACTGCTGCAGGAGAACCCTGCTGAGCCATGTCGAGCTCATCGATCAGATAATGGTCTACAAAGTCTACTGAAAAACCACATTTCTGGGGGGCCGTGGGGTAGCTTGGTCTATCCTCCCGGCTTGGGGTGCCGGAGACCCGGGTTCAAATCCCGGCGGCCCCACCAAATTTGCACGGGTGGTTGGGATGTTCAGGTACACGAGGTTTGAAAGGGCAAGGATTGTGGGGGCAAGGGCCCTCCAGATAGCGATGGGTGCGCCAATACTCATCGACGTCCCGGAAGGGATTACACCACTTGAGGCTGCCCTCATGGAGTTTGAGAAGGGTGTGATACCCCTTACCGTAATAAGGCCGAGCTGATGGGCCATGACGATCATAGAAAACGTAGTTGGCAGGGTAACAGTGCTCAAGGGTGGGAAATATTCGATTGAAGTCGACGTGGTTACGGATTCGGGTTTCGGCCGTTTTGCGGCCCCTGTAGATGACAACCCGGCTCTGTACATCGCGGAGGCTCACAGGGCCGTGAGCGAGGTCGATGAGATCATAGGACCCGAGATCATTGGGTTTGATGCGAGTGAGCAGGAGCTCGTTGACAGCTACCTCTGGGAGATAGACGGTACGGAGAACCTCGGTCACATAGGTGCTAACACGGCACTCGCCCTCTCAATAGCCGTTGCAAAGGCGGCGGCCAGTGTCAGGAAAATGCCGCTGTACAGCTACATTGGAGGTACGTTCACCACCGAACTCCCGATTCCAATACTTGAACTGGCCGGTGATGAGGTCTTTGATTACTACATTATGGTTAGGGATCTGATGGAGATAACGGACGTGGTCGATGCGGCCTCAGGCGTGCTCGAAACTGCGGGGGAGCTCTCACTGGAAGCCCTCTCAAAGGCAACTGAGGGGGCTGGGGACAAACTTGGTCTGGAGGTCTCACTTGGCCTCGTTCAAAAGAAGCCCATGGAGATGGAGGAGCTCCTGTCCATAGTTGAGGACAACAACGTGTCCTACATAAAACCCATAGGCGAGGAGGATCTGTTCCTCGAACTCATAGCCGGAACCCACGGTGTGTTCGTGGATGGGGAGCGTCTGTTCCGTGAGAAGGACATACTGGATAGGCGCTACTACAACGCACTGTCCATAAAACCCATAAACCTCGGCACGCTCACCGACCTATACAACCTGGTGAACGATGCCAAGTCGGAGAGGATCACGCCCATCCTGGCGGAAGCCAGGTACGAGTCCTCCGACGAGGCACTGCCGCATCTTGCGGTTGGCCTTAGATGTCCGGCGATGGTCCTGAGAAAGGATTCCATCGCCAAGCTGAATGAGTTGATCCGCATCGCCGAAGATCTGGGCGAAAGAGGACGGATAATAACGTTTGAAGGATAAGAAAGGAGGTTGAGAAAAATGGAGGAGTATCTCGTTCCACTTGACCAGTACCTTGCTGCGGGTGTCCATATAGGGACCCAGCAGAAGACCCAGGACATGAAGAAGTTCATCTACCGCGTTAGGCAGGATGGTCTCTACGTCCTCGACGTCAGGAAGACCGACGAGAGGCTCCGCGTTGCGGGCAAGTTCCTCGCCAAATTTGATCCGGAGAGCATCCTCGCCGTGAGCGTCAGGCTCTACGGCCAGAAGCCGGTTAAGAAGTTCGGGGAGGTCACAGGTGCAAGAACCGTGCCCGGTCGTTTCCTTCCCGGGACCATGACCAACCCCCAGGTCAAGAACTTCCTGGAACCGGACGTCCTCATAGTCACCGATCCCAGGGCGGACCACCAGGCCATGAAGGAGGCCATAGAGATAGGCATACCCATAGTGGCCTTTGTGGACACCGAGAACTTCCTCAGCTACGTTGACCTCGCGATACCGACCAACAACAAGGGTAGGAAAGCCCTAGCCCTCCTGTACTGGATCCTCGCCAGGGAGGTTCTATACAACCGGAAGGAGATCGAGGGCAGGGAGGACTTCAAGGTCCCCATAGAGGACTTCGAGATGAGGATCATCAGGGGTTGAGGGAAACCTTTTTATCTTATCCCCGCTCCCCTATTCTGGGGCATGCGGGGGTGCCCGAGCCTGGCCAAAGGGGGCGGACTTAAGATCCGCTGCCGCAGGGCTACGCGGGTTCGAATCCCGTCCCCCGCACCAAAGCTTTAAAAATGCAGGGTCTGATGTGTGTCTGAGTTCAGGATCATGAGGTGATTCAGATGGCGAGATTTCCGGAAGCAGAGGCTAGGATATTTAGGAAGTACGTTTGCATGCGTTGCGGTGCCACTAACCCGTGGAAAGCAAAGAAGTGTCGGAAGTGCGGTTACAAGGGACTTCGCCCGAAGGCAAGAGAACCGCGTGGCGGAATGGGACGCTGAAATCTCTCTTTCCTATATTGCGTTTTGGCAAAATTTACATGGATCATCCTTTCAGTTTTTTGAGGGTTTCTTCAAGGAAGCCGAGGCCTTCTTCCAATAGCCGTTCCCCCTCGGGTGTCAGTTTGTAGTACTTCCTGGAGGGTTTCCCGGTTCCGCTTTCCTGCCACTCCGCCGTCACGTACCCGTCCTTCTCAAGCTTGTAGAGAACAACGTAGGAACTTACTGTGGCAGGTTCAAAGTCAAAAGCTTCTTTGATGCGCTGTTTCAGTTCGTAAGCGTACATGGGGCGCTCTTTGAGCAGGCGGAGGATGTAAACCCAGAGCACCTCCTTCGTGATTTTATTCTTTAGCCTGTCCATCGGGCTCGTCATCTCACTCACTCCTCATTTTATTTGTTCTAAATATTTTAATCCAATATAATTTAAAAGTTTTGGGAAAACGTTTTATCCTCTTAAATCCAAGGTACTACCGGGTGGTCGAATGAACTTTGACATGAGCGGTATGGCGGGAGATATCGGGATTGGAGGGGTTGCTGGATTCCTCACAGGGTTTGCACTCAAGAAGTTCATTAAACTCGCAACGGCGCTGATAGGCGCCTACCTCCTCAGCCTCTTCTGGCTGCAGCAGAAGGGTGTCATCACCATCAACACGGACAAGCTCTTCAACCTGGCGGGCGGTCTGAGCAATCAGATAATCAGCCTTGGGCAGAAGGTCATAGGAATACTACCGGGCACTGGAGCGTTCCTCGGCGGTTTCTATCTGGGATTCCACAAAGGTTAAATTCTCCCCTTCCTTTTCCTAATCCATGAGCTACGAGCGGCGTGTTTTACTGAGGCATTCCCTGGCTTCAATGGTGGCCCTAGGTTTAACGGGCCTCAGCAGGTTTGTATACAGCGTCGCTGTGTCGAGGCGTTTTGGTGTCGAAGAACTCGGTCGTGCAAATTCCCTCTTATCACAGGCGTTTCTCCTGGCGATACCCCTAAGCTTCTTTGCAGTGGCCCTTGGGAAGTACTCCTCTGAATTCCTTGGCAGGGAGAGGTGGCAATCCATCCGGGCCATAACAGGACCTTCGTTCATCCTTCCGCTCATGGGCCTGCTCCTTATCCCTGTAAACCTGTACCTTGCATTGATCGCGGTGTTCAGGGCCCTCCAACTGACGTTTCGATCCTTTCTCTATGGGGTGCACAGAGGGGAGCATTACGCATACATCATCCTCATAGCTTTTTCGGGCTTTTTAGCGGGCTTTCTTGTTCACAGCCTCTACGCCCCATACCTGCTTTTCTTGGGGTTGATATCCCTCATCGCCTTCTCGTATCTTGCTGTGTTCAACCTGCTTGGAATGCCACGTCGTGAAGAACTGCGTCTCCTTGTGTCCTACTCCTTCTTCGCATTTCTGGGCACGCTGTCCGGGGTGTTTTTGATTCAGGGGCCGTACTTCTTAAGCGAACGTCTTGGGGGGGCTGAAGTGGGAGGAAAAGTGTCTGCGGCTCTTTCTGCAGCGTTTCTCTTGAGCTATCTGCCCCAGGTTCTCCAGTCCGCCATAATGCCGCTGTTTTCTTACAAATACGGGCGCGATGAGAAGGATTACGTAAGACGACTTTCCGAGGAAACCACTGCCTTCCTCATAACAACAACCGCCCTGCTTGTGTTCCTACTGATGCTCGTGGGGAGGGAGTTGCTCGGTCTCTTCTTTGGCTTTAACGTGGGGAACTCCTTTTACCTAGCCCTCATCGCTATGGAAGTCTACATAGCCTACAACCCAAGTATAGTTGCGCTCAACTCAACGGCCTACGTGAGAACCGGCACGATGATCTCCCTTGTGGGGGCTGCCGTCTCCCTTGTCTCCTGGCTTCTACTGATACCGACCCAGGGTGCCATCGGTGTTATGGTCGGTCTGATCCTCGGGTACGGCGCCATCCTACTCGGGACCGCCATTTATGCAGTGCGCCTTCTTTCAGTTTCCTCCTCTGTGTACCAGCCCCTCTTGATCGCCGTTCTTCTCCAGTTGCCGGTTTTCCTCTCGAAGATTCCCCTCTTGGTGGGTGCTTGTGTGTTTGTTGTTTATGAACGGAAAATAATTGGGGAGATGATTTCGGTCTTCAGGTCCTTCCGTGGTAGAGGATCCTGACCAGGTCCTCCGGCAGCCCTTCATTTTTTACGCGATCTTCCACGAGTTTTTTATCGTACTCCACCTCAATGAACTTGGTGTGGAGGGTTTCCGTGTCCACCAAGGCAAACGTTGCCCTGTGGGCTTTTCCCGGAGGGAGCCCTATGCTTCCCGGACAAACCACACGTCCGTAGCGGGTCATGGCGTTAACGGGGTATCTGGGGGAGGCCACCAGAAGCATCTCGTAGTCCTTAATCGGCCGCATTAGGGCCTCGTAGTAGCTGGACGGCTGCTCTGGGAGAACCCTTCCTTCGAAGGGATTTAACGGGCTTCCATAAACTCCGAATACCTCATTCTTTCCAATCCTGTCTACGAGGTATATCTGAGTGTCCCTTATGAACTCCCTGCCATCATGTCCCAGTTCCTCCCAGGTGTGCTTCAGTGAGGCCTTGATATAGGGCTCCAAGTTAAGGCGGTCAATGTAGTCAGGACCTTCCCCGTGGGGGTCACTGGCGGCTATGAACTGATCGAGTTCACCCCGGATTACCTTCACTCGGTTGTTCTTTAGGAGACTCCTGAGCGTGTTCACGACCTCCCGGGGGTATGGGAACAGTCCCACCAGGTTCCCTAGAATGTAGTACCTGTCTATCCGGTATCCCTCTTCCTTCAGTCTTTCCAGTCTCTCAAGGGCTGCGGCCAGAGCCGGGAAGTTTCCCGCTATGTTGGCAAGAACCGCCGCGTACACCATGGTCCCCACCCCCTATTTTCTTACCAAAGTTAACTAAAAGTCCTAAATATTTAAAGGTTTCGGGGGCCCGGGACCGTCCGTCAAGATGTCGAGAGTTGCATGTCACTTAAAAGAGCGATTTAACGGTGGGTTGCCCAAAGACTGCCAGTTTGGAAGGTTTTGCCCAACTCAGCGCCCGACGGTGCCTTGAATGAGTGAAACACCCACCGAAAGGGAGTTTGGTGAAACCCTTTTGGTCAGAACTATCTGATGAAACTTTGCACCAGAAAAGTTTACTGGTGGCGGACCGGCGGGGATTTGAACCCCGGACCTGCGGCTTAGGAGGCCGCCGCCCTATCCTAGCTAGGCTACCGGTCCACTGCCCGCTATCCCCCTCAAGGGAATGATATTTAAACTTTACGGTGGAGTCTCCATGGTGGTGCGCATGGTCGATGATCTTGATCTGAGGATCCTCAGTCTGCTTCAGGAAAACGCTCGCCTCTCCTATCGAGAAATTGCCCGTGAGCTCAAGGTTGCGGTCGGTACCGTTTACAACAGGATAAAGCGGATGGAGGAAGAGGGCGTTATAAAGGGGTTTGCGCCCCTGCTGGACTATGAGAAGCTGGGGTTTGGTTTAACCGCCGTCATTGGGATCAAGGCAAACGGCCGTAAGATAATCGAGATCGAGCATGAGGTGGCCAAGGAGGACAGCGTCCTGCTGGTTTACGATATCACCGGGGAATACGATATCTTCGTGGTCGCTAAGTTCCGGGACAGGGCCGATATGAATCGCTTCGTTAAGTGGCTGCTCTCCCTCGACGGTGTGGAAAAAACGAACACAAGCGTTGCGATGCAGGTCGTTAAGGAGGAACCCAGGGTACGGCTACTGGAGGACTAGAACCTCTTCCAGGAAGCGTTTAGCGAACTCGTCGAAGCTCTCTGCCGGGAGAGTCACGTCCTCCCCGTTTACCTTTCCATCGAACACCCACGTCTTCTCCGCTATCTCCCGGATTCTTGTAAAGCTTGGATTTGCATCCACCACCGCGTTGACCAGCCTACTGAACTCCTCCTCGCTGGTGTTTCGGATGACCCCTTCGATCACCACGACTTTGCCGCAGTCCTCCTCAGAACAGCGGAATTTGAAAGGGATTCCGGGCTCAGCCTCAACGGGCACTGTGAGCCCGGCGGCGTTGTAGATGAAGAACTTCATCCCAATCACTCCAGCCTTATGAGACTGTCAACAGGGATGCTGTACTCGTGCTTTATTCTGTCGATTACGCTGCCAACGCTCACAAGGAAGAACATGCCAACTGGCCTGGCGCCTGCCTGCCTGCACATATCCAGGAGGGCTTTTTGAGTTTCCCCACTTCTTATGACGTCGTCCACTATCAGGACGTTTTCTCCTCGTTTGAGGGCCCATTGCGGCAGGTATAAGGTTGTAACACTTCCCAGCGCGCTCGGGATATAGCTGACCTCGTAGAATTTTTTGACCCCTACCTCCTTCTTCTTCTTGGCATAGACGAGGTCCACCCCGAGCTCTTTCGCCACGTGAACACCTATGGGGATTCCGTCAGTGGCCGCCGTAAGAACCTTGTCAACGTTTTTGTCGGCGAATTTCCCTGCCACCTCCTCGGCTATCAGCGTCATCAGGGCCGTGTCGCTGATGACCGGCATGTTGTCGAAGAGCCCGTGTTCATCGAATTTGATCCTCTTCCGTACCTCCTCTTCAATGTTTATGTACGGGGCGAGGAGACTCAACAGCTCCCGTGTCCTCTCCGTGCTCGGGAGCACCTTTCCGCGCACGTACCTGTTGAGGACGGTAATGGGGAGTCCGGTTATTTTGGAGAGCTCTTCGTAAGTGTAGTCCTTTTTGAGCAGTCTGAGTATCCTTACAAGCCTCAACTTTTCCTGCACTGCTTTCAGCTGGCTCATTCTTTACACCTCCGATGCCAGAAGTTTAACAAAAAAATGTATAAATACGTTTCGGTCACCGCCCTTGGTTCACAATATCCCTGTGATACTTCCTCAGCAGATCACCGTATTCCCTCATGAGGAACTCCTCGGTCACGGGCTCTCCATCTGGATGACCCACACCAGGACAGAATGTGTCCTCCTTGACGTACACTTCCATGAGGTTCCCGTTTTTTATGAAGATGAATGGATAAAGCCTGCACGCGAGCGGACGGTGATCGTATATCCTGCACCTCTTTGTCTCCGGGTCTAGGAAGATGCAGGAATCGTCTAGGGGGCGCTTTTTGAGGGCGTAGCCAAGGAATCTATCGCCGCGGTAGAAAGCTTTTTCATAGTCCACGAATTCCCATGCGTTGTACCCCAGATCCTCTATGGTCTCAACGTCCTCGTCCCGCAGCGGTATGTCCAGGTTGCTGCAGCACAGGCCGCAGTTCTCAACGCACTTGAACTTGAAGGTGGGGTCGTACTCCACTTTCAGGGTGTCCAGGTGAACGGTGGCCACCCATCTGTTCTCCAACCCCTCACCCCCGGTAGGAGCTGGCTATGAGGGTCTCCGTCATCTCGATGTTCCCGATCCTCCTCAGGACCTCGTCGTGGAACTGATCCAGTAGGTGGATATCCGGAACCTCCACCCTCAGCAGCAGGTCGTATTCCCCATAAACCCTGTATATCTCTTTAATATCCTCCCTCTTCTTGAGCTCCCTGTAGACCTTTTCCTCGGTCCCCGGCTTAACAACCACGAGCACGAAAGCTTCTATCATATACCGAACCCCCCAAGGTTAAATTTGCGGGCCATCTTGGCCAGTTTTCTTTTATCCATGCTTTTAAACATCTTCTTCATTTGATGGTACTGGTTCAGGAGTTCCCGAACTTCTCTTGTTGTAGTCCCTGAGCCCCGGGCTATGCGTTTAATCCGTGAGTAACTGATTATATCTGGCTTCTCAAGCTCCTCCTCGGTCATAGAGTCCATTATTATCCTGTAGCGCTTGAGCTTTTCCTCCCCAACTTTGACCATGTCGTCGGGTAAGCTGTAGCCCATTCCTGGGATCATCTGCAGTATCTGTTTAAGGGGGCCCATTTTTCCCATGGCTTCTAGCTGGGTGTACATGTCCTTCAGGTTGAATTTGCCCCTCAGGAATTTCTCAACGTCTTCCTCCTTGAGTTCCTGCTGTCTCTGCAGCTCTTCGAATTTCTCCAGCAACCCCTGAATGTCTCCGAGTCCGAGCAGTCTGGAAACAAAGCGCTTGGGGTCGAAGGGCTCCAGGTCGTCTATCCTTTCCCCAACGCCTATGAACTTTATGGGGGCCCCGGTGGCGGCGACCGCCGATAAGGCTCCTCCACCTTTGGCCGAACCGTCCAGCTTCGTTACTATTATCGAGCCTATGGGGGTAGCCTCTTTAAACGCCAGTGCCTGGTTGTATGCCTGCTGGCCCAGGGTCCCGTCTATGACCAGGATAACCTCGTGGGGGTTTATCGAGGAGGATATCTGCTTCATCTCCTCTATCAGTCCCTTCTCTTCTTTGTGACGTCCTGCGGAGTCCACGATTATTACGTCAACGCCCTTCTCTTTGAAGTGTTCAACTCCTTCCCTGGCGAGCTTCACCGCGTCTTTTTCTGAGGGATCGCCGAAGACCTCTACCCCAAACGGCTCCACGAGCTGTTTAAGCTGGTGGTACGCCCCGGGACGCCACGTGTCGGAGCATACAAGACCGACTTTGTAACCTCTTTTCTGGAAATAGCGGGCGAGTTTGGCGATGCTCGTTGTCTTGCCGGATCCCTGGATACCCACGGTCAGGAGGACGGTTGGTTTCTCCCTGATCTCAATCGGCTTTGCTTCGGTTCCGAGGAATTTGGTGAGTTCTTCGTAGACTATCTTGATTATGTGCTCCTTCTTTGAGACCCCTGCGGGGGGTTCCTCCTCCAACGCACGCTTCTCTATCGTTTTAGTCAATTGGAGAACGAGCTTAACGTTAACATCAGCCTGTATGAGCGCTCTTTGAATATCGCGCACTACCTCTTTTATCGTTGCCTCATCCACGGTACTGGAACGGGCAAGCTTCCTAAGGGCACTGTTGAGTGCTTTTCCCAGCTTCTCCAGGGCCATCTCTCCCACCGTAACTGAATGGTTTCGATTGTTTATAAATGGTTGGGACGGGGTGGGGTTCGCTTCCTCCTGGACCGACGTGCCCCACGTTAGATAGACAATTGACGATATAATGTTTAACGAATGTCTATCAGAAAACCTTTTATACAATGAAGTTGTATAGTATCATGGTGATATCTATGACTACGGTAATTAAACGTGACACCCGGAAGTTTATGAAGGAATTGCGGGTCCATTACGGCGATGTTTGGAAAATGCCCTCCAGCAGGTATCTCTCCAAGCCAGATTTCATTGTCGTTGACCCCCGCACTGGTAAAAAGACCAAGGTTAGTTTCGTATCACTCGACGATGGAGAGGTTGTCGGAGTGGTTTACGACGAGCTTGGATGACTTTTTCGTCTTTTGCCTTAATCCCTTCCACGACGGGCCTGTACCTGATTTTGCCATGTTGTTTCCGTTCTACTGCGCTGTCGAGAAACTATTAAATACTTGAACTCCTTAGAATCCTACGGTGAAAATAGATGCCCCGCGATATTTACCGGGAGGCCCTTGATCTCGCTTCTAACATCCGAGACCGGTACCTCCGTGCGGTAACGTACGCAAAGATCGGTTATTATTTTTACAGACTAAAAAACCCCCGGTACAAGGAAGCATTTAAACGATCGTTTAACGCCCTGGAGACCATAGAAAACCCTCCCCTGATGGTGCGGGCGATGATAGAACTGGGCACCTACCTCGCCAAGGTGGGGGCACCCAGTGCGAGTAAAGTTTTCCAGCAGGCGGATGAGATCATCTCCGATTTCCCCCAACCCCTGAAGGATGAGCTCATAGAGGTCCTTGTGCTTCGTCTTTTGGAGCTTGAGATGGTGGACGATGCCCTCTTCTACGTAGTTGATATAGAGGACAACGTGAAGCGCAACGACCTCCTCCTCAAAATACTCCGGGTCTATCTAAAAGCCGGAAAAATGCGTAAGGCCCGTCTGATTCTTGAGCAGCTAACGGATGAACCCTGGCACTCCATAGGCTCCATCGAGACCATCAAAGAACATCTGAAGAGGGAGGAGTTCGGCAGTGCAATAAGGGTCCTTCAGGGCCTTAAGAGCGAGTACTGGCTGGGGGACGCGATGAAGGAAGTGGCCTCCTACCTTAAAACTACGGATGTTCCAAGGGCAACGTACGAGAAGTTCGTTGAGATAGCCCTTGGGATGTCAACGGAGAACGGATTCGGCATCCTAAAATCCCTCCTGGTGGGCCTTGCCGCACAGGGTGAACTGGAGTTTGTTACCGGTGTTTTGAGCAGATTGTCAGCCGAGCAGAGGTTGGAGATTGCTAGGGGGATTGTTCTGACGGTCCTTGATAACGAGACCGTTCTTGAGAAACTCGTTGACTCTTTTCAGGGACCGGAACGTGAGGAGCTTTCCCGGTTCATCCTCGACAACCTGCTGGAGTCTCCACCCGATGTTAAGTACCGGTCGCTCGTTGAGAAGATTGGGGAAGTCACGAACGACGACACGCTCCTCGTTAAGGTGGTCAGGTACTTGAGCAAACTGGGCGATTTTGGGGAGGCAGCAAAGTTCGCCGATAGGGTGAGGGGGAACTACCTCAGGTCGCTGGCATTTGGGAGCATCGCTACTGAGAGACTCCAGCGGGGGGATATCGACGGTGCAATAGATGCGGCACTGGAGGTTAGGGACTCCAGATGGGGCTCGTGGCTTCTCAGTGAGATCCTGACGAAGATACTTGAACTGCAGGTTGAAGGCCGGATCAGGGAGGAAGACATGGAACGCAAAGCCGAGAACCAGCGTGCTTTCTGGGAGGAGGGCTAACGTTTTAAGTCTCCCACCTTTTCTTTCCATGGTGATATCATGCCGAGGATAGCGATTATTGGAGGTTCCGGAGTCTACGACCCGAAGCTTCTTCAGAACGTTAGGGAGGAGTTCGTAAGCACTCCCTACGGAAAGGTCAGGGTGAAGATAGGTGAGTACGACGGGGAGGATGTGGCGTTTCTACCAAGACACGGTGAGGGACACAGCGTTCCGCCGCACAAGATAAACTACCGCGCCAACATCTGGGCGCTCCACGAGCTTGGTGTCGAGAGGATTCTCTCAACTTCGGCCGTGGGCTCGCTCAACGAGGCCATGAAGCCGGGGGACTTCGTTATCCTCGACCAGCTAATGGACTTCACCAAAACGAGGCACTACACCTTCTACGACGGCGAGGAGAGCCCCCACGATAGGAAGTTCGTCGCCCACGTTGACTTCACCGACCCCTACTGTCCGGAGCTCAGGAAGGCCTTGATAACGTCCGCGAGGGAGCTTGGGTTTGAATACCATCCAACGGGAACCTACGCCTGCATGGAGGGACCGCGCTTTGAGACAAGGGCGGAGATAAGGGCGCTCAAGGTGCTCGGTGCCGACGTCGTCGGCATGACCCAGTGCCCCGAGGCAGCTCTGGCTAGGGAGCTGGAGATGTGCTACGCCAGCGTCGCCATAGTCACCAACTTCGCCGCGGGGATAAGCAGGGAGAAGCTCACCCACACCGAGGTCGTCGAGCTGATGGCCAAAAAGAGCGAGGAGATCAAGTACCTCCTGATGAAGTCCATCAAGTACATTCCAAAGGAGAGGCGCTGTGCATGCAAGGACGCCCTGAAGGGCGCAACGGGTGAATGATGCTTTTTCTGCTCTTTTTTCCAGGTTATTGGATTGCCGAAATTATAGAAGAATCACTTTATACTCCCAAGAAACGTTTGTGGTGCGGTGGCCGGGATTTGAACCCGGGCCAGCGGCGTGGCAGGCCGCTGTCCTAGACCAGGCTAGACTACCACCGCAGTTCAGGCCCGTAGAATACTCACCTTCGGGCGCTTTATAAATCTTTCGGTGAGCTGAGACGGTTAAATTTATAAAGCGTTGCCGAGAAGGGTTAGCGGGCAGTGCCCCGGTGGCCTAGTCTGGATAGGGCGCAAGGCTGCGGACCTTGAGGTCCGGGGTTCGAATCCCCGCCGGGGCGCCAGTTCTACAAACTTTCTATCCTAAGGTTTTTGAGCATTCTGTAACTGACGGTGTATTAACCAACCCAAAGTGTTTTAAGTCGTGCTAGTAATATTCCTGTGGTGGTATTCCGTGTATGAGCCACGTTTGGATAACCCTCTTTCTCCGACTTTTCAACCACTAATGGACGCACTCCAAGTAAAGATGATAATGACGCCAAAGAAGGATTTTGTATATTATGAGGATTGCGAGAATCTGGAAAATTGTGAGTATGATGTTTTGCCATGCAAAGACTTAAAACACTATTATGATACGAAAGCCAAGGAAAAGAAACATATTTTGGCGGAAGATGTGATTTCTGCGGATATGTGCTTGCTGGATTTGATTGATTTGTTTGATGAGAAACATACCGTCTATTTCGTCAAGGAAGGTGCTGATATTGTGGGTCTTGTGCATTACTCTGACCTTAAGAAGCATCCGGTAAGGGTGTTGTGTTATTTGATGGTCTCTGAGATTGAGTTGAAGTTTAGAGGCTTATTAAAAGAAAGATATTCTGAGAGGAGAGATGAACTCAGGGATATTCTTTCAGAGACATTGGATTGTAGCGTATGGTCTAAACTTCAGTGTCTCAAAAAGAAAGATGAAAAGAAT
>JAMONK010000030.1 GCA_027065835.1 Thermococcus sp.
AGGTCCAGTAGCGGCCCTGAATTGGGAGCGGTATGTAGTTGCCTATCGCCCAGTACATCGTCGGCGTCATCTCACCGTCCTCGCCGAGCGGCGTGAAGACGGCGTAGTCCTTGAAGCTTTCGCCGTACTTCAGCCTGTCCTTGAACCTCTCATCGAGTAATCTGCTCGCCTTTCTCTTTCCGAGACCGATCATCCTTGCTATCTCGTTCTCGGCAAAGGCCACGCGGTGGGCAAGCTCCGCTACGAGTTTGGCGTTGATCTCACTTGTCTCGACAGGCTTTTCGAGGAGGGCTTCCTTCGTGAACTCGGGCTTGCCGCTGAGACCGACTTCCTCCGGCTCCAGCAGGCCGCGGTGCACGAGCTCAAGGATCCACGCCGCGGTCCCTCCGAACTCTATCGCGTCGAAGCCCATGGCGTCAACTGCGGGAACGCTTATATCGCTCGCTCTAAGGGTTATAACCCCACTGAGCGGGCCGTTTGCCTCCCTTGGCTCGTACTCGATGTGGTGGCCGTTGGCGTACTTCTTGCACACGACGGGACAGGGCTCGCCGCAGGTAGTCCAGTTCTTGGTCTCTATTGCCTCCTTGTTGAAAGGCTCCCAGTAGTGTTTCATTATTGCCTCGTGGATCTTTATGCGCTCCTCTTTCTCTATG
This sequence comes from Thermococcus sp., assembly GCA_027065835.1. GTDB lineage: Archaea > Methanobacteriota_B > Thermococci > Thermococcales > Thermococcaceae > Thermococcus. The sequence continues at coordinate 654 of JAMONK010000030.1, forward strand.
TAGGGCATACTCCAGTTTAGTATCGGAACGAAGTCGCCCTCGGCCGGGTAGTTGCCGCCGAAGGTTCCGCCGGTGTTGAGCTTTGGGTTGAAGCGGTACTTGGTGGTCTTTTCACTTATGATCTCGTTGTAGGGCTTCTTGTGTACGCCCTCAACGATGCCCTTGGAGGTTTTGAAGTTGCCTATGTCCTCGCCAGGGAAGTTTCTCCTCCTCGGCTTTCCACCGAAGATTATTCCGACGACGTTGTGGGCGCGGAGGAGAACGCTTCCGGACCCGCCTCGCGCCGCCCAGTCCTCGCTGCCTACGAGCCTCTCGCCCTTCCGCAGGGCCTGGGAGAAGATGCCACCGTAGTTGGTGTTGAGGGCGGCCGGTCCGACGACGGCTATGCGGTACTCGAAGTCGAGGTTCTTTCCAAAGGTATCGATGAGGTACTGGGTAAGCGCGTAGACACCTTCCTCCCCCTTGTAGCCCCTCCAGATCTCAACGACCCTTTCGAGTTCCAGCTCGTGGAGTTCTGTCCTGACGTTCTCGCCATCGTTGTAGAGGATAACAACGACCGGTTTCTCAGCCTTTCCCTCGAAGGTAACGAAGTCAACCCCGACGTTCTTAAAGGCGTAGGCGGCCCCACCCATCGCGGATGGAAACAGGGTTCCGTAGAGCGGTGAGCGGAAGAAGAACATCAGTCTGTGTGCACCTGGGAGAATCGAGCCGGCAAAGGGACCCATCCCCATTATCGTAACGTTCTTTGGATCATAGGGGTCAATACTGTGTGTGCCCAACTTCTCGTGGACTTCCAGGCCGTAGTCGATGACCCCATGTATCCCTTCTCTCTCCATCTCCTCGCTATCCACTTTCCCCTCGTCCAGATCGATGTGCATGACCGTGAACTTCATCACCATCACCTCAGTGTATCACTCCAAGTGTTATCTCTCTTGTGGAAAATATTTAAGGCTTCCGATTGAAGCCACCGGGAGAATAGGATGGTGGGGTATAAAGCTCTTACTCAAAGATTAATGGAAAAAAGGAATCACTCAATTTTCTTAAACCTGTCCTCAAGCCTCTGGAGGACACCTGGGAGGGTGGTGTACTCCATGTCTTCCATCGGGAGCCTGTGGGGTTCGAACGGGCCGTGCCTGCGCATGTACTCGGCGATCTCAACGGCTTTCTGCCTGGCCCCGTCGAAGGCCGGGTCGTCGAAGAGGTCAACCGGGCCAACGAGCTTTCCTTCCCGGCTTATCTGCCAGCCGAGGGCAACGACCCTCGGGGGACCGTCGAACCTGGTCGGGTTGGCCTGGTGCATTGGAACCGGCATTATCGGGCCGTTGTGTGAACCCCTCATCCAGCCGCTGACCAGGTGCGGGAAGGCGAAGGGCTCGAGAACCTCTCCAAGGGCTGGAAGGCCGCTCTGGGCTCTTACGATAGCTACCGGGTCGTCCTTTCCAACGTACTCTCCGGCTATCTCGTAGAGCTTCTCGGTGCTGATGACGGCGACCGGCTCGTCCTTGGCTATCTTGTGGCCCTCCTTCGGGAAGACGCGCTTGATGACGTAGCGGCTCTTGGCTCCGATGAGGGCGAGGAGGTCGTAGACTTCCTCCGGGGTGTTGAGGATCACGCGCTTGTGCTCCTTTATGTCCCAGACCTCAAAGCGGAAGCCCATGTGCATGTTGGGGTCGATGACGAGGCCGGCTGTGTTGAAGGGATCCGCGAACATCCTGAATATCGGAAGGTTAAAAGCGCCGGGCTCGGTCTTGTCCATGTGGAAGGTAACTATCGGCTCGCTCTTCCGGAGGGTTATCTCCATCTCGGCTATTCCCGGGCCCATTCCCCTTATGTTGCCACTGAAGGCGTCTTTCAGAAGGTCCTGGCCGGCACCGTAGAGGCCGAGCTCCTTGGCGACCTCCGTAGCTTTCTCAAAGGCCTTCCATGCCAGCCCGTGTATCTCTGAGCTGTCAACGCCCTTCCTGTGGGTCATGATGAGCTGAAGGTCATCGCCGCATGTGGCAACGTAGAAGTCGATTATCGTACCCTCTTCCACTGCTTTTGAGAGAACCTCCTCCGCGGTTTCGACCAGCTGGGGGTGCACCCTGGAGTGCCCCGGCCATCCACCGATGTCCGCCTTGATAACACTGATAGTAATCTTATCTCCAACTGCCATGGCAATCACCGGTAACCTTAACCACTTTTATGCTTATAAAACGTTAATATCACCGTCGATGATACGCAAAAAGACGTCAAAACTCGGCTCAAGGAAGAAATAAGAGAACTCAGTCGCAGACATCAGTCCAGCCAGACTCCTCCTTGGCGACCTGTTGCTTCCTTATCAAAGGCTCAAGAACTCAATCATGCACCACTGAATCCAGGTTTTGAAAGGGGTTTGGCTCCAAACTCACATGTTTCGGGAGGTTTCAGCCATTTTTGCACCCGGAGGCGCCTTTAAAGAATGAAACATTTTCAAGGCTGTACTTGGAGAATAAACCCCCCAGTAAACCTCATTGTTCTAAAGTGCACGGACTATAAAACCTGCCTCGCATTTTCTCTAGAAAAGTTTGCTGATGTGGTGCGGTGGCCGGGATTCGAACCCGGGTTACCGGCTTGGGAGGCCGGTGTCCTAGACCAGGCTAGACTACCACCGCGCGATACGTATAACCCATCCAGAATTTAAAAGCTTTACCGTTCCCACCTGGGAACGGTCCCCGTCCTCACTTGAGCTTCTCCAGTATTATCGCGGGGCAGACTTTCGTGACGCCATCGATGTGCCCTATCCTGTTTGATATGATGTCCGAGAGGTCCTCCCCATCCCTGGCCCAGACTTCCGCCATTATCATGTGGTCCCCGCTGGTGAGGTAAACGTCCTTTATAAATTCGAACTCCTTGAGCTTCTCGGCAACCTCGAATATCTTCTCCGGTAGGGTGTCCACCCCTGTGAGGCTCACCAGATTGTACCCCAGCTTTGAGGGGTTTACCACGATGGTGTACTGCCTTATTACCCCCGCCTTCTCCAGGGCGCTTACCCTTTTTCTAACAGCGGTCTCGCTTATGCCCAGGACCTTGGCTATCTCCGTGAAGGGTGTGCGGGCATCTTTCGTTAACATCTCGATTATGATCTTGTCCCTTTCGTCGAGCATTTTCATCACCTTATCAATTTTTATGCGGTGAGAGTATATTAAGTTTTTGAACTTAATGGTTCCCTATTTAAACTTTAGCCTTGAGTTTGACAACCGTCTCCACGTGTGGTGTGTGCGGGAACATGTCCAGACCCACAGCGTGGACTATCCTGTATCTCTCCAGGAGGGCGTCCAGGTTCTGCTTTAGGGTTTTGGGATTGCAGGACACGTAAACGATATTTTCGGGCGCGTCCTTCAGGATTTTCTTGACCAGTTTTGGATGAAGCCCGGCCCGGGGCGGGTCCAGGACAACGGTGTCGTACTCCGCCAGGTCCTTGACATCCCGGTCCTCCCCCACCATGAATGTCGCATTAACCCCGTTCAATTCGGTGTTTCTCCTGGCCATCTCCACTGCAAAGGGATTAACCTCAACCCCCTCAACCTTGAAACCCCTCTTCGCTAGATAAACCCCGAAGGTTCCGACGCCGGAGTACAGGTCAAGAACCCTCTCCCCCTCGCTGAGTTCTGCCACTTCCTCAACGAGGTTTACGGCCTGATGGCTGTTGGTCTGGAAGAAACTGTTCGGATGGATCAGATAAACAGTATCCCCGAGTTTTTCTCGTATGAACTCCCTCCCCCAGGCCCTCCGAACTTCCCCGTAGGAAACGTCGCTTGGAGTTCTGTTAACGCTCCAGTACACGGAGTCCGCGTAGTCAAAGTACTCCGGAAACGCCTCCGGTAGCACTCCCTCGCTCGTTACCAGGTTCACCATGAGCTCCCCGGTGAACTTGCCCTCTCTGATGACCACATAGCGTAAGAACCCCTCGTTTCGCCGGATGTTGTACAGTGATGGGCGGTGGTCTTCGATGAACTCACGAAGTGAGCGAAGAACCTTGGCACTTGATGGACCGAACACCGGGCATTCCTCTATGTCCACGGCATCCCACCACGTTCCCCTCCTCCTAAAGCCTGTTCCGCGCGTTGACACCACGACGTCAATGCGGTTCCTGTGGCCGTATATCCTGGGGGATGGGATGACTTCCACCTCCGTACCCAGAAGGTTGGATAACCTCTCCGACTTGAACTTCACCTGCTCCTTGTACGGAAGGTGTTGCAGGGTGCATCCTCCGCATTTCCCAAAGTACGGGCACGCGGGTTCCGTCCTTAGTGCTGAGGGCTCGATTACATCGTACTCGGTGGCTATGAGCCTGCGCTTCTTACGACGCCATCTCCTTACCTCAACAACGTCCCCGGGAGTGGTGAACGGGATGTGGAACTCCCTCTCCAGTGTGAGCACTCCAAGCCCTTCATCGTCCAGCCTCTCTATCTTTCCCCTCATATGCGACGGTTTCCGAAGCGCCTTATAAACCTCACCTTGAATGGATGGCGGATTCTATCCAGGAAGGTTTATTAGGGATAAGAAAGAGAATACTACGGTGCCTTCAATGCTGGGCCGACGCAAGGATGTAGTTTACAGGGTTCTCGCTACCAAAAAGAGGGCGGTGGCCCTTCAGCATCTGAGCTCGGAGCTGGAGACTCCAATGCCCACGGTTCTTGAAACCGTCCGGCAGCTTGAATCCGACGGTTTAGTCGAGGTCTTCTACGGTCAAAAAAAGGCCAGGGTTATGGTCAGGGCGAAGACCCTGGAAGACTACGTTTGAACCTTCCATCCTTCAATAATTTTTGTCTAAATAAGAAAAGAGCAGTTGGGAGGTTACATGATGGTATCGATAATCATAACCGGCAGGGGCGGCGCCGGGAAGACGACCATGACGGCGAACCTGGGTGCGTACTTCGCCAAGAAGGGCTACAGAACGCTGGTAATAGACGGTGATCTGTACCTTCCAAAGCTGGCGTTTCACTTTGGGATATACAACCCGGCGTACAATCTCCACACCCTCATCAAGAACCCCGATATGAGGGTGGTTGAGGCCGTGTACCACGACGTTAAGACCGGCGTGGACGTGTTGCCGGGAAGTTCAAGACTGTACGATGTCCTGGATCTCGATCAAAAACGGCTCAGGGGCATCGTGAGGGAGATTCAGAGCGGTTACCGGGTCACGATAATAGACTCGCCGGTTGGGATTCCCTTCGACACCATATCGACGTTCCGCCTCGCCCAGTATCAGCTTATAGTGATTGAGATAGAGCGTTGCCCAATACACACGGTCCACAGGATGATAGAGAACGAGGTTATGAAGCTGAAGTCCCTTGGTGAGGCCTATGGCCTTAAGGTGGGGGTGGTCATCAACAAGGTCAGGGAGTCCTCGCCCAACGTGGATGACATCGTGGACTTCCTCGAAGCCACCGTCGATGTTCCCGTCGTTGGGGTCGTGCCCTTCGATGATAAGGTCCCGGAGGCGACCAACTACGGGAGGCCCCTCCTTGACTACGACAGCCGTGCCAGGGCATCGAAGGCCTTCTCCGAGACGGGAGAGGTGATGAACGAGTGGATATTCGGTGAGGTAAGAAGGGAACGGGGCAACCCATTGAGGCGTCTTTACAACGCCCTCCTATCACTCCTTACCCGGCGGAGAGTCCCTGCGGGCAAAGAGTTCTGAAACTGTAACGAGAGGTAGGAAAGGATATCTCCTTTCAATGACCTCTTTGGCGCCCTCTTCTCTGTCAACGACCACGCTTATGCCGACGACCTTGGCGCCAGCCTTTTCAAGGACTTCCGCGGCCTTGAGGACGCTTCCCCCTGTCGTCGTTACGTCCTCCACCAGCAGCACCCTATCACCCGGTTCAACCTTCCCCTCTATCTGGGTTCCCGTTCCATGTCCCTTGGGCTTCTTTCTGACGATAAGCAGTCTTTTTCCCGTCTTCAAGGCCACCGCCGTTGCGATCGGAACCGCACCGAGCTCAGGACCTGCAACTTTATCGAACGCGAGGCCGGCCCCTTCCGCCGTTTCCTCCACCATCCTCGCGATGACGTCCAGGGCATCGGGGTTGGTTACGAGGTTCTTGACGTTTATGTAGTAGTTGCTTTCTCTGCCAGAGGTAAGGACGAAATGGCCGAACAGGATCGCCTCCTCCCTGAAGAACATCTCTATGAGCCTCTCTTTGAGTCGGGACATCTTGACCACCAGAGGAAGTTGCGTGTCCCGTTAAAAAGATGTTGTGTCCTCCCCACCTGAGTTGCGTGGGGTTTTAAAGCATAACCGACAACGCCCAACGGTGGTGGCATGTTTGAGACGGTTTTGCTGGCCCTCTACATCCTTTTGACGGTCGTCGTCGGTATCAAGGTCTCCGTTAAGGTGAGGGGCCGGCTGATGGAGCTGGGTGGGGTGCTCCCGGAGGTTAGTCAGTGGACGGCCGCTGTGTATGGTATCCTGGCCATTCTACTCGCGGTGGGCCTGGAGATCGTCGTTGTGCTGGGCTTTGGGGGTTCGGTACTGCGCCTCATGGTGGCCTTGGCCTTTGCAGTGGGTCCGATCGAGGAGGGGGTGAAGGTTCTCCCGTTTCTGCTGGATGGGCGGGAGAAACCTGCAAGGTGGAGGCTCACGCTGAACACGGCACTGATGTTTGCTTTGATGGAATCCTCCCTTTACGGTGCCGTTCTCCTCCTAAGCGGGAACTTAATCGGTGCCCTCTTCAGGATCGTCGTCATAGTGTTCCACGTCGCCTGGACCGCGATAGCCCTAGAGGGGGCGTTGAATGGATCCCTGATGAGGGGCTACCTAAAAGCCTCCCTCCTGCACTCACTGTACGATGCCCCGGCCCTGCTGGCCATCGCGGGGGCGGGTGTGGGAATTCTGTTGCCCTTAACCTTCATCAGTGGCGCTGCCCTGCTCATTACCTGCGCTAAGGTGGACGATGCCTTTGAGGCCGCGTACTCTCTTGTCTGGGATACGGTGGGAGAAACGCAGGGGCGGGGGGCTGGATAAAGGCATGAGGGGAACCCGGCCAAAAAGTTGGTGGTGGCCCGGGGCGTTCTTCATCTCCTGGCCTTAAATCTCTCCTGGAGATCGTAGAGCTGGGCGATCCTCTCCAGCGTGTCGGCTTCCTCGGGACTCTTGTCCTCCCTCAGGGCAACGTAGCGCGGGAACCTCAGGGCAAAGCCGCTCTCGTACTTGGGGCTCCGTTGAATCTCCTGGTAGGTGACTTCTATGACTACCTTCGGTTCTATCTCGACGTATTTCCCCTCCTCGCGTACTATTAGTGGCTTGAGCATCCTGGTGAACTCCGCGAGGTCTTCATCCGTGAACCCGCTCCCGACCTTTCCAACCGGGAGGAACCTTCCCTGCTCCGGGTCATACGCCGCTATCAGGAAGGAACCCAGAACGTGTGCACGTCTGCCCTCCCCCCACTCACCACCGGTTATGACCAGATCGAGGTCTTCCATGGTGGGTTTGATCTTCAGCCACTTCTTACCCCGATTTCCGGGTTCGTAGGCGGAGTCAAGCCTCTTCGCCATCAGCCCCTCGTGACCCAGCTCGAGCGCTTCGCGGTAGAACCCCTCGGCTTCATCAGCGTCGTCGGTTATGAGCTGTTTTGCCAGTTTCACGCTTCCGTTCTCGCGGACCGTGCTTTCCAGAACCTTCCTGCGCTCCGCGAAGTGAAGGTCTATCGTCCCCTTTCCGTCAACGTATAGGACATCGAAGAGGTTGAGTTCGAGGGGTATTCTCTTTACCATCTCCTCTATGTTGTACTTCCTCCTGAACCTTCTCAGGACGTACTGGAAAGGTCTTGGTCTCCCCCCTTCCCCCACGGCCACGAGCTCACCCTCCACTATGGCGGTGTTGGCCTTTATTGCTTCCTTCACCGCCTCCACGGTGTCGGGAATTGATTTGGTGACGTTCTCAAGTCTGCGGGAGTATATCGTAACCCTGTCGCCGTCTTTGTGGACCTGAACTCTGGCCCCGTCGTACTTTATCTCAAAGGCGGCCTTTCCGCCCATCTCTCCGAGGGCCTCCTTGACGTTTGCCGCAACCTGGGCCAGCATCGGTCGTATCGGTTTTCCGACCTGGATCTCAACCCCGGCGAGGCCTTCGTCACCCCTCTCCTTTGCGGTTCTGGCGACGTATCCAAAGTCGCTCGTCAGCATGTACGCCCTCTCAACCAGCTCGGCGTTCACACCAAAGGCACTCGCTATCGCGTCCCTCATGAGGCCCTCGGCGACTCCCGTTCTCATCGTTCCCAGAACGGTCCTTGCGAGGTACTTGCCCTCCATGGGCTCGGCGTCCATGAAAATATTGGCCAGGTATTTAAGCTTCTTCTCCTGACTTCCGCTCCCAGAAACCTCGGCCACTTTAACGAACGTTTCATACACGCGTTTTATCGTCAGGGGCTGGGAGAAAAAGCTCCTTTGTTTTTTCGTTTTCAGGGCGAGTGCGATGCTCTCCCCAAGGTCTCCGGTATCCTTTACGGAGTTTTCAATCTCCCGCTCTGAGATGCCTGTGGCCGTTGAAACCGCCTTCATGAGCAGTTTCTCACCGACACCGAGCTCGCGCTCGTCCCAGTCCGGGAACACCTTTCCGAGAACCAGGTAGGGAACCACGTTCAGCAGTTCGTCAGGGGTCCTCTTCAGAAAGTCGGAAACGAGGCGGGTTTTCAGCGTCTTCAACGTGGTCTTCTCAAGCTTTGCGTAGAGCCCTGCAAGCTCTGCGTATCTCATATCCCTCATACACACCACCGGTACCCCTACGGCGGTGGAGGATAAAAGGGTTTGGCGGGTTACCACCTCCCGACCTTTGGCCTTCCATCGTAGATCCCCGTCAGGTCGAAGGGAAGCTCAAGCTCCCTTACGAGCTCCAGGACCTTTTCCTCCTCCGTCGGCTTCACCAGGGCGAATAGACCCCTTCCGAGCATTATCATTGAGCTTGGGACCGACAGTACCCTATCAAAGCTTCTGGCGAGCTCCAGAAGCTCCCCATCCAGAAGACCGGAGTTCTCGGCGAACCGCCTGGCGAGTGCCATCATGCGTTCGGGCCTCGGTTCCGTCATGAGCTTTTCCAGTGCGGTTCTTCCCTCCCTCTCTATCCTCTCAACCACCTCGCCCTCAAGCACGTCTCTGGTCTTTATGGGGCCCAGGGGAATCACAAGGACTTTGTAGTCCTCGAGGAACAGGTTGTCCACAACCCCTATGCCCGGACCTCCCGCTTTGACCCGGACCTCAATCCCGCCCGCGAGCTGTCCCACAACGTCCCCAAGTCCTCCACCGTGGGCGACCTCCGCCCTGTGGGCCAGCCGCGCGGCGCTCAGAAGGGTTCCCCCAAAGGCGTAGCTCAGCGCAAGCGCCGTTCCCAGGGCCCCTCCGGCACTGTTGCCGAAGCCGTGCCCGTTTGGGAAGTCAAAGTACTGCCAGATCTCCACTTCCCCGTTGAACCTCTCCGGAATGAGCCCTTCGGCCACGGAGTAGCTTATTACAGCTTCCCCTTTTTCCACCGGCTCGCCGTTGAACGCAACGTGTACGTGCCTTTCCATGGCGCTCTCCTCGATGCTAACCAGGACGTTGGTTCCCTTTGTAAGGTTAATCCCAGCGCCCAGGGAGCCTGCCCTATCCGGGTTCTCATGAAATCTCGGCACGAAGAATGCGGTTATGTGAGCGGGAACAAAGGCCCTGACCAGCATTCTCTCACCCCGAAGAGCATGGGGGAAGGCCCTTAAAAATATGTTCTGAAAAAGAAGGGCTCACTCATCGACCACGTAGATCGGAACCCTGCCGTGGGGTATCCCGTACTTTCTGCCGTACCATTCGCTGAGGAGGTACCACGCTCCCACGAGGAGCAAGAAGCCGACGGGCAGGAGGACCGGCCAGCTGTAGAGGCCGAGGCCGAAGAGCAGGTAGAGTACCACCCCCACACCTGACGCGGTCATGGCGTAGGGTACCTGAGTGCTCACGTGGTCTATGTGGTCCGAGCCGCTGAACATCGAGCTCATGATGGTTGTATCGCTGATGGGGGAGCAGTGATCGCCGAAGATACCGCCGGCGAAGACGGCGCCGATGCTCGCGAAAACTTCCGGGCCTAGATACCCCGTAACGCCGTAGGCAAGGGGTATTGCTATCGGCAGCATGATGCTGAAGGTCCCCCAGCTGGTCCCAGTTGTGAAGGAGATGAACATGGCGATAATGAACACGATCAGGGGTATCCAGCTGCCGGAAACGCCCGCGCTTTTGGCGAGGCTGACTATGTAGGGGGCGGTCCCCACGGCGTCGGTTGCCTGCTTAATGCTCCAGGCGAGGACGAGTATGGTGTTCGCTATCACCATCTGCTTCATTCCGCGCACCATCGCGTTCTCCGCCTCTTCGATCGTCATCCTCCTCGTCCCGACCACCAGGACAAAGGCCACGGCGACCATGGCAAAGCTTCCCCACAGTAGCGCGAGGGCCGAGTCCGAGTTGCCGAGAACCTCCATGAGGCCGCCCTTTGCGTAGGCCGCGGTCCCGCCTCCGGTGTACCACATACCGTAGAGCGTTACGAAGATCAGGGTCAGGAGGGGCCAGATGAAGAAGTGGACACTGCCCCCTTCCTTGGGCGTTCCAAGGTCCACCTCGGTCGTCATCATGGGGCTCGCACCGTCGCGGAGGACCTTGTTCTCCGTCCTAGTGCGGTACTCCGCGTGGAGCATCGGGCCGTAGTGTCTGTGGGTGTACGCCACTATGAGAACGAGGAGTATGGCGAGTATCGAGTAGAACCTGTAGGGGACACTGTGCATCCAGGCACCGTAGGCTCCCCCAATGGAGGCGAGGTCCACGTTCTGGAGCTTGCTGAAGGAGTCTCCGATCAGTCCCACCTCGTAGCCTATCCACGTCGATACGATCGCCAGACCCGCCACGGGGGCGGCGGTTGAATCGTCTATATAGGCCAGCATCTCCCTGGAAACGCGGGCCCTGTCTGTTATTGGCCTCATCGTGTTGCCCACTATGATTGTGTTGGTGTAATCGTCAAAGAATATCAGCACCCCGAGAAGCCATCCAAGGACTGAGGCCCCCCTGCTGGTGCGAACCCTATTGGCCAGGGCCCGCCCTATCGCAAACGCACCGCCCGACTTGTATATAAGGCCCACACCGGCGCCGATGAGAAAGTCGAAGACGAGTATCTTCGTGTTCCACAGGTCCGTGACTATGCTGCCGTTTTCCTTCCATGCGGAGGTTACGCTGAAGAGTATCCACTGGATGGTCTGCACCGTCCCGGTTGCTGGATTCCATCCGGAGACCATAACCCCTCCTATCCATACACCTGAAAGCAACGCCAGTATAACCCGCTTGGTCCATATCGCCAGGATGATCGCTATTAAAGGCGGCAGCAGTGACAGCGCTCCAAAGTCAGACACCACTTTCACCTCCGTTTTCTGCATTGCCAGAAAAGTTTCGGAGCAATATATAAATCAATCGGTTATTTTGTTGGATTTATGGCAAATGGTAAGATTTCTTACGGAAAATAGCTTGAATCGTCGATGTATTTTTGGTGCGTTTAACGGGATGATGGGGCGCTCAGTGTCCCGTTAAGGACTGTGATGCGCAGTCATGTCCTCCAGATCAGAACGGATTTTCTCTCGTTGGGGCTGAAAATGGGCAGAAAAAGCCCGGGACGGTAGCGGAATATCAGAGAATTTGAGAACGGCCTTGGTTCTGCCTTCTTTCACTGTACACTCATTTCAGCAGAGCTTTGAGTTTCTGAAAATCCTTCCGGAGTTCCTCACGGAGGGGTGGCTTGTAGAGGGCCGCCGCCGGATGATAGCTTGGCATTATGACGAACTTTCCAAAGAGGGTTCCGGCTTCGAAGGTTTTCCCGTGGATCTTGCTTATCGGCGCGGGTTCAAACCCGAACTTCCGGAGGATGTACGCCATGGAGTGCCTTCCCAGTGGAACTATAACCCTCGGTCGAATGATGTCTATCTGTCTGTCGAGGTAGGGTGCGCAGGCCTTTATCTCCTCATCCGTCGGGTCGCGGTTGTTTGGGGGCCGACACTTGACGATGTTGGTGATGTAGACATCCTCCCGTTCAAGGCCTATCCCCTCCAAAAGCTCATCGAGGAGTCGCCCGGCCCTTCCAACGAAGGGTAAACCCTTCTGGTCCTCCCAGTAACCTGGGGCCTCCCCCACGAACATGACCCTTGCCTTGTAGCTTCCCGCACCTGGAACCGCGTTGGTTCTCAGCCTTCCAAGCGGGCATTTCTGGCAGTTCCGGATCCTCTCCTCCAGTGCCGCCATCAGTTCTTCCCTGGACACCTTGGACACCCGTTAGATAAGTGTTTTCTGGCTTAAATACGCCTCCAGAAACTCGACCCATGCCGTGTAGTAGCCCTTCTCGTATTCGTCCCTGAACTCGTGGTTCAGGATGTTCCTAAAATGCTCCAGGAGTTCTTCGGCCTTCTCCCTATTGTGCTCGTTTATCAGCTGTACTACGAGAGAATCCGGATCATTCTCCCGTATTGCGCTCATGAAACCGTTTATGGCCTTCTCGTATCCTCCTCCCCACTCTCCACTACCCGCCATTTTGGCGAGCTTTTCGAGGTGCCCTTTGGCCTTGCTGAAGTCCCTTCTAAGGAGGGCGCGGAGGAACATTTCCATCCTCATCTCCCTGGCCGGCATTCTACCACCATATCAAGTCGCACCCCATGCTTTTAACGTTTCCTCCGCCCGAAAACTGATCGAGAACGACCTCGTCTCATTACCCATATCTGTGTCATACCTATGAACTCAAATCTTCATATTTACGCAAAAGCTTTTATACCCTTTAATTGAATCAGTGTGCAGGAGTAACAGTTGTTAGACGGGTGAGGCCATATGGCTGAAGTTGTGGGTGAAATTCCAAGTGGCGAAAAAGAGTTCGCGGAGTCTGCTAAGAAGATACGGGACATCGTTGAGTTTCCTAAGATATCCGAGGACGAGTTTTATGAGGGCCTCAAACGGGCGAGCAGGGGTTACGGGGGGAAGCTCCCCCACAGGACGTACTCCCTCTGTCCCGAAACCCGTAGGGTTGTTCCCGCTCTCGTGTGGGAGAACGGAGGTAAGGTGTGGATAACCAAGAAGTGTCCCGAGGGCATGATAACTGATCTCTATTACGAGGATGTTGAGCTTTACTACCGGTTTAAGCGGTGGCTCTGGGGAGAGAAGGAGATCTACAGCGCCAACGTTGAGAACTCTGGGGTCAACTGCCCCCTTGACTGTGGAATGTGTCCAAGGCACCGCTCTCACACGAGCCTCCTTAACATAGTCCTGACCAACCGCTGCAACCTGAGCTGCTGGTACTGCTTCTTCTACGCCAAGGAGGGCCAGCCGATCTACGAGCCGACCCTTGAGCAGATACGTATCATGCTGCGGAACGCGAAGAAGGAGCATCCCATCGGGGCAAACGCGGTTCAGCTCACGGGTGGAGAACCCACCCTACGTGACGACCTCATCGAGATAATCAAGATAGCGAAGGAAGAAGGCTACGACCACATCCAGCTGAACACCGACGGAATAAAACTGGCCTTCGAGCCGGAGCTCGTGAAGAGGATCCGTGAGGCCGGCACCAACACGCTCTATATGAGCTACGATGGTATGACCCCCCAGACCAACTGGAAGAACCACTGGGAGGTTCCGCTCATCCTCGAGAACGTCAGGAAGGCCGGCGGGCCGGGAATAGTCCTCGTCCCGACAACCATAAGAAACGTTAACGACCACGAACTCGGCGCGATTATCAACTTCGGCCTCAACCACCTCGACATAATCAGGGGGGTCAACTTCCAGCCCCTCTCCCAGGTCGGCAGGGTCCCAACTAAAGAACGCCAGAGGTTCAGGATAACCATCCCCGGGGCTATAAAGCGCATCGAGGAGCAGACCAACGGGGTTATCGCCCGGGACGACTGGTACCCGATACCGATAGCCGGCCACATCGCGAGGTTCTTCGAGGCGTTCACCGGTTCCCGTTACTACATGACGAGTCACTTCGCCTGCGGCGCCGCCACGTACATTTTCCTCGACAGGGAGGAGAAGAGGGTGACCCCCATCCCACGTTTCATAGACGTTGAGGGCTTTGTTGAGTTCCTCGACGAGAAGGCGGAAGAGATCGAGCAGTGGGGCAGCATGGGTAAGCTCAAGAAACTCAAACTCGGCGCGGAGATATTCATGAAATTCAAGAGCTTCTACGATGAGAAGTACGCACCTAAAGGCCTCAGCGTCCTTGACCTCATAAAGAACGCTTTCATGCACGGAAACTACGATGCCCTCGGTAAGTTCCACGAGAACTCCCTCTTCCTGGGTATGATGCACTTCATGGACGAGTACAACTACGACGTCGAGCGCGTCGAGCGCTGCGTCATCCACTACGCGATGCCGGACGGACGGATAGTACCGTTCTGTACGTTCAACGTGATTCCAGAGCTCTACAGGGACAAGGTACAGGCGCAGTTCAGCTACACCTGGGACGAGTGGAAGGCCCTCCATCCGGACTGGGACTACAAGGGGGACAAGTACTTCAGGAGCAGGGAATTCGTCGAGAAGATGAAGAAGAGCGAGCTCTACCGGAAGACCTACATTGATATAGAGGATTACTTCGGCCTCAACAGGGAGTGAGGTGGTGGAAATGACCGAGACCGTCCTTAAGAAAGCCCTCCTCAGGATTGACCTCAAGTTCGGGAACATCAACCCTCAAACCGCCCAGATAAAACAGTACGAGCTTGAGAAGGACATGAGGGTCTGGAGGATCTTCCTCAACGGCTACGCCAAGAACGGGTTTGTGGTGTTCGACGAGGAAGTGCTATCAAAGGACGAGGTCCTGGATACCCTCAAAGATCTCGCCCCGGAGATAAAGTCAATGAGAAGGCTCACCGTGGCCGATCTCGTTGAGGAAAGCATGAGCTGGAACGGAATCCTTGGAAAAATGAAATCTTAAAACGGTTCAGCGAAGCTCTATTCTCACTTTTCCGTTTCCATCTTCCCGTTCAAGCTCAAAGCTTACGATCCCGCTGAACGAGCTGAGGTCAAGGACGTTCTTGCCCGCCCTGAGGTCGAATTCTTCCCGTATCGGGGGCATGGGGGGAAGCGAGAGGTCGTATTCGTAGACCGTGAGTCTGTTGTCCCTGTCGAGGTAGAAAATCGCCCTGGGTTCCAGGTATCCATCGAGGGGTACCCCGCCAAAAGTCCCCGTGCCGGGCTTTTTGCCCGCATTCTGGAGCGCAAGGGGGAAGGAGAAGGTCACTGCCGGTGGCCGTTCCTCCAGTGCTTTTTCGCTGAGGACGACCACGTCCCTGTTGCCTGTGTCAAAAGGTGTCGCCTCGGTTGATCCGGTGTTTGGGGTACTGTTTGTAGCCACGAGCAGTTTTCCGTCCATCTTCTCAACGCTTGTAACCCTTGCTCCGAACGCCCCCACTATCCTGACCATCGGCGGGGCGATGTACACCAGAACGCTGGGCCCAACGATCGTGTTGGTGGTGATCCAGCCTATGCCCGCATCCTTCGAGTCCGGCCTGTAGGCGGCGTCGTGGTGGGCGTTGAAGGCCGTTAGTATGCCACCACCGACGTTCACCGCGTTTACCCTGAACGGTGCGTAGAAAGTGTGGAAGTCAAATAGGCGGTAGAACGTGAACTCCTCTCCCATAAACGGGTTGCCTGCCAGGATTCCCCCACGGACGAAGGCAAAAGCGCGGTTGTAAGCCGAGGCCATTGCTCCCAGTCCGGGTCTTGTGTACGGCCTTCCGTCGGCACTCCCGCCGGGTCTGAAGAACTCCCATTTTCCGGTTATCAGGTCGAGCGCCCCGATCTTCCGCACCCCCTCACCGAAGTTCTTACCGATTCCGAAGAAGGCGGTGTCGTGGACGAGGGTTCCCTTCGGTGAGGGTTCGTGGAGGAGCGGCTCGGCCTTTCCACTTCTCCTATCGAGGGAGTAGACCCCAAGGTTTGCGTGTCCGTCCTCCCTCGCGAGCAGGAGTCTGTCCCCGGCGGGATCGTAGAGTATTTCGCTGATCTCCCCGGCCCAGTCCGTTTCGTGGTGGATGGAATCCTTCCAGAGGAGCTTTACAGACCCTTCTTCGGTGTCGTAGGCGTGCACGTGCGAGTACTTGTTGTGAAAGAGTATTCTCCTGTCCTCCCTGTAAACGGCCGGAGCATGAACCCAGCCGCCGAAGTAGATGAACTCATCAACGGTCTCAACCGCGTTGTACGTATCACCGCCGCTGGTTGGGCCGTTGCCAACTAATGTGAAGTCGTAGGTCTTCTCCTCGCCGCTCTTCGCGTCCACGAAATGGGCCTCCGCCTCGAAAGCGAGGGTGAAGTAAAGCGTTCCGTTGTGGTACCTCAGCCCGAATATCCCGCCGCTGCCCCACTCGGGGCCGTACCCCTGCCGGAAGCGGTAGTTTCTCAGAAGCATGATATCACCAGTGGTGTTACACTTTCGGACTTTATTTACCTTGTGCCACCCGGGAGGCTTTTATATGAAGAACACCGAGATACTTCCATGGGGCTCTACAGGGGTCTGGCGATAATATTCACGTTCTACGCTCTCGGTGAGTTCACGAGCTTTGTACTGAACCTTTCCATTCCGGGTAGCGTCGTCGGTATGCTCTATCTTCTTGCGGCACTTCTAGGTGGCGCTGTGAGGCTTGAATGGGTCGAGAACGAGGCCGAACTCTTTGTGAGGAACATGAGTGTTATGTTCGTTCCACCGGGTGTTGGGATAGTGACCTATCTCGGTCTGTTGAAGGCCCAGGCCGTTCCCGTGTTCGGGGCACTTGTGCTGAGCTTTATCGTGACTCTCTTTGTGACCGCAAAGACCGTTG
>JAMONK010000031.1 GCA_027065835.1 Thermococcus sp.
GTCCTCTATGACGCCGTCTCCACTGGTGGTCACTATTCTGTAAACCCCTTTGGGAAGCTCCCCCACAGTGAGGGGATGCCATTGACCGGAGTCATCCACCCAAGCGAGGACCCCGGTGGTGTAGAAGAGCACCTTGCCGACCTCCGAGGTGTAACCTTTGAGCAGCGTTCCCGAATCCGGTGTGCCGGGATCTGGACGAACGTAGCCGGCTACATAGAGGTCCTTCCCAGCGTTACTGAAGGTGTCTGTGGCCGTTGCATAATCCAGTCGCAGGTGAGCATTGGGGATTTTATTTAGGAGGTCATCGACGTTCTTCTGTACGTACGCACCTTCCCCGATATCGGCGTCACCCGAGACCCACAGTACCCTTCCGCCTTCCGAGAACCAGTCGGTTATGGCGCTGACCTCCTCTGGGGACAGCGGTCGTTTAAGCTGCCCTATGATCAGCATGTCAACGTCTTTGAGCGATTCAGGGGTTATGGCCTCGCCGAGGCATTTCATCTTTCCATCCAGCCCAGGGGCAGAGCCTATATATCCCCAGTCGTACCAGGACAGGACGTTTATGATACCGCTGGATACCATCTTTCCGGTCGTTGGATCCACCACGGGCGTTACCAGGGCCACTGTACCCTCCCCGTGAGAGACGTCGACCGCTATGGTGGCGGCGCTGCTTACCCCAGTAATCATCCCTATGATGATCAGCGAGAACAACGTAAGGATCAGTCCTCTCATACATATCCCTCATGCTCCTCTGAACATGCATCAGCGCTGGCAGGTAAAAAAGTTTTGGTGCAGTGGAGAACAGAATTCACTCCGATTTGGCTTCTTTTCCCACTTTAAAGAGATCTACGCGGGTTATTATCCCCACGGTTTTTCCCTCTTTGTCCTGGACTAACACCGCTGGATGCTCCTCAAGGAGGTATTTGACGACCTCCATATCCTCATCTTCGTTAACTATGGGAAAAGGTTCGTCCATTAGCTCCATGACCTTGTGGTCGTAGATGTTGTCGTACTCAAGGCTCTGCCGTACGAGGGTTCTCTCTGTGATGGAGCCGACGATCTTGCTGCCGGCCACCACGGGTATCTGGGAGATGTTGTGCTCGTTCATGATCTTTATCACGTTCTCCACGGTCTCGTAGGGCTTTACGGATATTACCGGAGAGGACATCACATCCCTCGCCTTCAGCTGGGCGTGTTTACATTCTAGAAGGGCCTGAAGAATTCTGTTGAACGTGGACAGCCTCGGGTCAACCTTTCCCGCCTCAAGCTTGGCGATGTAGGCCTGGGTCACTCCTGCCCGTCTCGCCAGTTCTTCCTGGGTTATGTCGAGCTCCTTCCGGATCCTTCGTATCTCCCTTGGGTCTATGGGGCGGGGGATTATCACCATACATAACCACCAGTTATCTCCTCGGGGATACCGGGTTATAAGTTTTCCGTAGAGCCGGGACTGAAGGTTCAGAAGAGGGTGGAATGTGGGCCGGGTACAGAGACCCGCGTTCACCCATCGCACGGGTGGATGCTCCCGGTCCTGTGGGCTCGGCGTGAGCACTCCCCGCTCATCGTTCACGGGGGCGGATTTACCGAGCCCATGAGGAGACTGTTGTCCCCTCACTGTCGGCGGTCTGTGTTGGGGGTCGGACCTTAAAAACATAGCTCATGCAGTTGATATCAGCACAACCCCAAGCACCGCCAGGAGAAGGCCCTCCATTATCCTCCTATTGGGTGATTCTCCCAGGAGGTTCACAGCCAGTAAGGAGGCTATGACGGGGTTTATGGAGGATACCGGGGCGGCTATCTGGGAGCCCACCGTACCCACGGAGTAGACGAAGAAGTACTGACCGAGCAAGAGGCCGCTTATCGCGGCCCCTGTGAGAACCATCGCCTCCCTACCCGTGATCCTTCTCAGCTCCGCGGAGTACTTCGGGAGAAAGAGGGAAACACCCACCGCTGCGAACATCATCCTCAGACCTGCCAATGTTAGGACGTCCAGGCTCTTGGTCAGCCAGTCCATGGTGAGGATGGCGAGACTCCAGGAGATGGGGGCGAGCATGGCGAAGATGAAACCCTTTGGATTAACCTGCTCCTTTTCCTCGGCCCTGCGCACGATTATTATGGCCAGAACCACCAAGATGGCCCCGATGACTACCTGAGGACGGATCCTCCTGCCAAGAAAGAGAAAAGCCCAGAGTATGGCCCAGAGAGGATAAGTGGAGGTTATTGGAACGGTCCTGGAGACACCCATCATCTTGAGGGCATGGAAATAGAAGTAGTCTCCCACCACAAAACCCAGAACTCCGGAGACAAAGGCCACACCCAGCACCTCTGGGGACAGCGAGGCGAGCTTCGGAAAGGTGCCCCTGGCGAGGAATATAACCGAGTACATCACCGAAACCACGTAGAGCCGGAATATGTTGACGACCACCGCGCTTTTGTTCTTCATCCCGAGTTTTATGAAGATGGTTGAGGCTGCCCAGGAGAACGCGGATACCAGAGCCGCCAAGATTCCGAGGAGGAGGCCATGCATACTGAAGAACAGACGATTCAGTTTAAAAGTTTAACGTTTAGATATTTAACGAAATGTCGTGAGGGTTATAAAGGACCGCGATGTTTAAGGGTTGATGATGACCTCGGCAGAACTGACGTCAGGATGATGACGATCTTGAGTGCTGAAACTCAAAAGAAGGAGGACCAAAAAAGTTGAAGCGGAGATTCAGCGAAGGGAGACGTTGAGCTTCCGGAGCCTGATGCCAACACCGTACTCTTTCCCTACCTCCCGTACGATGTGCTCTATCGTGTCTTTTATGTCCTTTTTCACCCTCTCGTCGGAAACTCCTGAGAACGAACCGAAGAGGCCCCCAACATCCTCCTTAACGAAGCTGGTCTCTATATCCAGGTACACCGTGGAACCGCTGACCTCATGGTTCATCTTCATCCATTTGAAGGTGACCCGTGGAATAAGCTTAAGCTCGCTGTGAACCCTGGCCTTGAGCGTTTCAAGGGCGGGCTCAACCCGGCTTTTGAGCATTATCTCCTGGGTCTCCTGCTTTTTCTCCTCGGTTAAGGGAGAGAGCTCTTCGATGCCCGCCTGCTTGAGAAGGGCCTCAACTTCCTTCTCCAGGTCTGCTTTCTTTGCCAGAACCTCAGCGGCCTTCCCAGATGTCACGGTGGGAGTGGAGACCTTCCTTGGGGTTTCGGGGGTTCTGGGCACCTCTACCTCTATCTTGTGAACCGTTATGTAGCGGTTTATGCTCCTGCCGAGCTCCTTGCCGTGCCTCGAAACGATGTCTTTGATGATGCTCTCAACCTGTTCCTTGGGAATGTTGCTCTCCACGACGGCTGAGAGGTTTATCTCGAATTCCCTCCTTCCCCTTACGTCGAAGAACGCCTTGTTGACCCTGATGCCCGCCCCCTCGATCTCGCCCACGACGGTTCTGGCGTAGGCGCTGAAGTAGGGCCACACCTCCTCAAGGACAGCGAGGGTGATACGGCCGTCTTTGGTGACGTTGGCCGTCTTTTTCTTGTCTTTCTCGACGATCTCCTGTGGTTTGACCTCTTCCCCGTTTATTATGATGCTCGTGTCCCGTATTATGGGCTTTATGTCGGCCTCCCTCAGGATAACGGGGGCGTACTTACTGACGGCGTGCAGCATGCGCTTCTCCGCGATCTCTATGTCCCTTGCGTTTCCGGTGGATGAACCGTACACCCGGACGTTCAGGTAGACGACCCCTCCCTCCACCTCGGCGTCGAATTCAATCCTGCTCACGGAGAGCCCTTTGATCCTCTTCGCCTCCTTGAGGATGTCCTCGGCGTAGATCTGAAACGCCTTCTCAGGGAGCCCCTCCCCTTTGAAGTTAA
>JAMONK010000032.1 GCA_027065835.1 Thermococcus sp.
CTTGTAGATGATGTACGAGTTGGTGATCACCGTTCCAAAACCCATCTCCTTGAGTTCCCTCGGCGTCACTATCAGCTGCTTTGGGTTGATGACCGGCATTATCGCCGGTGTCTCTATCGTTTTTCCGTTAACGGTCAGCTTTCCTATCCTTCCGGCGGCGTCTCTCGCCTTGACCTCGAACTTAAACTCGACCATCTCTCAACACCGCTAAGCCCTTCGGTGGGGGGTTTAAAAGCCTAAGTGCCTAGAGCACCATCGAGAAAAGCTTTATGAGCGAGTAAGCCAGAATGCCCGCAAAAAGCGGAGCCCGCACCCAGCTTTTGAGTATATCCATCACCAGCTTCCCGTTTACGCGTTCTCCCTTGTAGAGGCCGAGGCCACTTATCGCACCGACTATGGCCTGACCCGAGCTGACGGGGAGACCGAAAAGGTTGGCAACGGTGACGGCTATCGATGCACCGAACTGGCTCGAAAAGGCGGAAGTTGGACCTAAGGGGGAAATGTCCTTACCGATAGTCATCATGACCTCGTAGCTGAAGGTGAGGGTTCCAAACGCCATCACCGCGGCCAGGAGGGCGTTGGGGTTGCTGATCCCGCCGCTTTTGGCCAGACCGATGACGTTCGAAACCTCGTTTGTACCGAGATTGAATGCAGAGTACGCGGAGGCAAGAAAAACGAGCCATTTCTGAGCCAATTCGAGGTTTTTAAGGCCCTTTATCCTTCTGATTGCAGGTTTGTAGATGCGATAAACCGCTATGGCCATTAAAGCTGCAAAAACCGGAGACAGAACCCACGCAAGGATTATCCTCAAGATGGTGCCCCAATCCACCGGGAGTCCAAGTGAGAGGGATGCACCAACAAGGGCGCCGATTATCGACTGCGTCGTGGAGATGGGCATTCCTATAAGACTGGCAAGTGTGACCGCAGTGGCTGCACTGAAAAGGACAAGGGAGACGTATCCGGGGTTGATGCCCTCGGCCAGGCCCGTTATTGTGGTGGAAACCCCGGAGTGCCCCATCACCGCGCCAAGGGTGGTAAAGACGGCTATTACAAGCACAGCCCGTTTGAAGCCGACTATCCCCGAACCCACGGCGGTGCCAACTGCCTTTGCACTGTCGTTTGCTCCAACGGCCCATGCCATAAAAAAGGCCGCCGCGAGGACCTCTATCATCTCTCCACCTCTATAATCTATATAGTTTATGTAGAACAGGAATGATCATTTAAAAATGTTTCGAAGTTTGAAGGCGTTGATGAGCGATCTCCCGTACCCGTAGAGGTGGAGGAGCAGGTAGAACAGCGCCCAGAACCACAGAATGGCGGGGAATAGGAGGGCATCCGTTAGGGGACCTCCCTCTACGGTCGTCGGGACCAGCATCGTCACGACCTCAAAAGTGTACCAGAACGCAAAGAGGAGCCAGTACCCCCAGAGAATCAACAGAAACGGCAGGACAACATCAAAAAATGCCACAACATCACCGGAGAGCAGAAACGCCCATTCCTTTGTGAAACCTCCTCCCAGGTGATCCAAATCGCCCAGAAACCATCTCTTCCTCTGCCTCCAGAGCAATCCAACACCACCGGGCATCCGTGTCCAGACCCTGGCGCGGGGCGCATAGACTACCTTCCCCCTCCGTTTGAGTTCTCGGGTTGTGGCGTAGTCCTCCACGGCGTCTTCAACAAACCCACCTATTTCGTCCAGACAGGTTCTCCTAAACGCGGAAATGGGTCCTGGGGCAACGCTTAAATCATCCAGCTCTTTGGCCCGCCTGAACATCGCTATCCTCAGATGCTCGACGTCCTGCGCCCGTTCAAGAAAACCGCCGCCCAGAACCCGGACCTGTCCACCCACCCCAAGGACTTCATCGGAGTAAAAGCGGGACACAAGCTCCCGTATCGCCCCCTCTTCCAGCACGCTGTCCGCGTCAGTGGTGGCGATTACCTCGCCTGTTGCCTTGGAGAGACCGAAGTTCAGGGCCCCAGCCTTGCCGCGGTGGGGTATCCTGAAGACCCTGAGCCTTGGGTCGTGTACGGATGCGGCCTTCTCGTAGGTCCCGTCCTCGCTGCCATCGTCAACAACTATTACCTCAAGGTCCGGGTAGTCCTGAGCCAGGGCGGATTCTACAGCCTTCAGAATGTTCCTGCTCTCGTTGTAGGCCGGGATCAATAGGGATACCCTCGGTGCCCACTCTTTAATTCTATAATTATTGAAAAGGCTAATTAGATAATTAACGAAAAAGTATGCATCCCACAGGAGGGGTATAAGTAGGATCAACATCCGGAACATGGAACATGGTATGGTCTTCAATTTTTAACGATTCCCAAGACCGACTCATGTCTTGAAGGAGGAGGGAATCGTCAGGATTTTATCGGTGAACACGACGATACCACCGTCGGATATAACGTAAGGGCGTATGGCCGTGTCAAAACCGCTTCCCCTTAGTTTCGTTATCCTTATCCCCCGTACAAGCTCCCCCTCCAAATCGAAGCTTTTAAGCTCGATTATACCGCTGACGAGGTATTCCTCAACGTCCGTCTTCTCAACTTCTGACGTCATTACGAGGGTGATGCCCCTTTTGTGCATGGACTTGAGGAACGAGAGGAACAGGCGCCTGTACTCAATCTCATCAGTCGATGTCAGCTTCACCATCGTTATTGGGTCTATCACGATGCGGGTGTACCTCCGGGTTCTAAGTTCATCCTTTATCGCGGACACCATCTTGTCAAAGCCCTTAGCAAAAGAATCGAAGAAGGTATCCATGAACACGTAGTTATCGCCGATGGGGGTTGCGTCGATTATGGTTAAGTGCGGGTCGTTGAGGTTGAAGCCAAGCCGCGTCATATCGGTCCTCAGGGTCTCTGCGGACTCTTCAAGGGTTATATACATGACGCTCTCTCCCCTGCTCACCCCGGCCATGGCAAAGTGCATCGCGAGTGTGGTCTTCCCTGTCCCAGGGGCGCCTTTCACCAGATAAGCTCTGCCCGGGAGGAGTCCCCCGTTCAACATCCGGTCAAGCCCCTCTATCCCCGTTGAAAGCCTTGTCTCCATGCCGTCCCCCATATTAAAATCGCGGTTTGCCTATAAAAGTATTCCCTTCCTCCGCGGTGCTTTGAAACGGCGGAAAATCGGAAAAGGGAGCACATCACAACAGTGCTTCAACGACGAATGCAAGGAGGTCAGTCAGCTCCCTCGCCCTCGTCTCGGGGGAAGCACCCATGTGGCCGCTCTTCGTCTCGACGCGGAGATAGACGGGGGCACCGACTTCCTTCAGCAGTTTGAAGAACTTGAGCGCATGAGCGGGATGCACGCGGTCGTCGTGGAGGCCGGTATAGATGAGCGTCGGCGGGTATTCTGCTGGCTTGACGTTGTGATATGGGGAGTATTTCAGCAGGAACTCCCTATCCTTCGGGTCGTCGGGATTGCCGTACTCCGGAACCCAGACGCTGCCGATGTAGAGCCTGTGGAAGCGCATCATGTCTATGACGGGGTAGCCTATCAGCGCCGAGTCCATGACGTCCGGCCTCTGGACGAGGGTTGCCGAGACCAGAAGACCGCCGTTGCTCCTGCCCCACGCGGCAACCTTATAGCCTTCCGTTTTCAGCTTCTCAAGGACGGCTATGAAGTCGTTGAAGACGTTCTGCTTATTCTCCCTCATTCCCGCCCTGTGCCACTCCTCGCCGTACTCGCTCCCACCGCGCAGGTTGGCCATTCCGAAGGTTCCCCCGCGCTTTATGAAGGGAATCGCCTGCGGGAAGAACCTCGGCGTAAGCGAGATGTTGAAACCTCCGTATCCGAAGACCCAGGCTTTCTTCTCGTCCTTCTCCCCCTTAACGAGGAAGTAGTGAACCCTC
>JAMONK010000033.1 GCA_027065835.1 Thermococcus sp.
CGTTGACGGCATCCCGGTGGTGGGTCTTGACGACGATGAGCTCTCGGAGATGAGGTTGCGAAAGATCGGCTTCGTTTTCCAGTACTACAACCTCATACCGATCCTAACGGCCCTTGAGAACGTCGAACTCCCCCTCATCCTCGCTGGGGTTTCCCAGGAGAGGAGGACGCGGAGGGCCATGGAACTCCTGAGGATGGTGGGCATCCCCAACATGTCAAACCACAAACCCACGGAGATGAGCGGCGGCCAGCAGCAGCGCGTGGCGATAGCCAGGGCCCTCGCAAACGAACCCAGCATAGTCCTCGCCGATGAACCGACCGGAAACCTCGACACAAAGGCATCCGCGGAGATAGTCTCCCTCATGAAGGGGCTCAACCGGGAAAAGGGGACAACCTTCGTCGTCGTGACCCATGACCTTGAGGTCGCCAGAGAGGCCGATAGGATTTTGAGGATACGCGACGGAAAACTCTACGAGGTGGACAAACTGTGAAAAAAGTCCTCGCCATTACCCTTTTGGTCCTGATTCTCGTTCCCCCCGTACTCGGGGCCAGCCCTTCAGAACCCGCGTACATGAGAACGTTCCAGGGCTATCTCGGCCTCGGTGAGTCGGTCATAGTGGGGAACTACACCCTCACCGTTATGAATTTTCTCTACAACGGCCAGACCTGGCCGCCCGTCGTGCTCCTCAGGCTCCGGGACAACCGAAACTTCACAGCCGTGACTTTCTCGCTCTCGGAGGGGCAGAGCTACACCTACGGCGATATCAGGGTTGATCTGGTCTACATTAAGAACGCGAACTCTAAAAACCCCCTGGCCCTCATCTCGATATACTCCCATCCCGCCACAGTTTTCTACGGAACGGCGCACGCCAACACGACCTTTACCTACGGACCTATTCAGCTCTCGGTTCTGGGCTTCAGGAACGGAACGGTCTTTATGCGCTACCACCGCAACGGCACAACCGATTACGCGTACCTGGGCAGGGGAGGGCATTACTGGCACGAAGTCGACGTGGTCGTCTACAACGTCACCAACTCCAGCGCCGGCATGAAGATACTAGTCCCGAGGTACCTCCTCTACTCCGTCGTCCAGGGCACCGTGGTGGTCATAGGAAACGTGAGCTTTTCCACGGTTGAGGTCGGTGCCCCGTTTGCCCTCAACGTCACCGTGAAGAACGTGGGGGACCAGGCCGCCAGGTACGTCCGGGTCTACCTCTACTCCCAGCCCGTGGTTCAGACCCAGGGAAGCACTCAGAAGAGCCTCCTGCCGACGGTCACGGTTCCCTCTTTCGGGGAGGAGATTCCCTTCGCCTCGTACCTCCAAGGGCCCGTCCAGTACACCGGCCCGCTTTCCCCCGGCCAGAGCAGAACCCTGCACTTTCGACTCATAGCCTCAAAGGCCATCAAGCCCGACGTTTATCCCCTCTCCATCCAGATCGAGTACAGCGACGAGAACGGGGTCGTCAAGACAGAGGAGGTTCAGGTGGGGATTCCGGTAAACGACGCCGAGCGCCCCAAGGTCGTCATCGAGAACTTCACCGTCGTCCCGGGAACCGTCGCGCCATCCTCCAAATTCACCGTTGTCTTGACCGTCGAGAACACTGGAAACGCTCCCGCATACCACGTGCGCGTTGAACTCCTTCCAACGAAGCCGACTGAAGGGCAGCAGACGTATTCCCTCTTCCCAACGGGCCAGACCCAGGTTGAGGAGCCAAACATCTATCCTATCGGCCGTCAGAGCACCCTGTACTTCGAGAACCTCTCCGTAGGTGGAACCGAAGAGGGGAAGCTTCTCTTCGCGGTTAAGGACGTCTCAAATGGGATATACCCCCTCTATGCCCTTGTGACGTATGAGGACAAAAACGGCGTGTCTTACAAGGAGGAGGCAACGTTCGGCGTCCAGGTGGAGGGAAGCTCAAGGCTCAAGGTCTACTTCGGCAACGTCTGGGTGAGCGATGGAAAGTACAACTTCGAGGTCGACGTGGCCAACGACGGGAATGCCCCCGCCAGGGGTGTTACAGTCTCGGTCAGCTCCCCGGTTCTCAGGCTCTTTCCCCTCGGAGAACGCTACGTCGGGAGCGTGGAGCCAACAGACTACGACAGCATAAACTTCATAGTTCTCAACTCGACCCTCAGGGCAGGGACCTACCCAGTGGAGGTAAAGATCACGTACATGACCGCAAACGGGAGCTTCACAAGCTTTACCCGGACGATAAACCTACAGATACCCTCCAACATCCCCGAAAGGGGCAGATACTCCTACTATTACGTTGGAGCAGTCGTACTTCTCCTCGTGCTGATCCTTCTCTGGAGGCGGGGGCGTGGATAGGGAGATACTTAAGATAGCCTTCAGAAACCTGCACAGACGGAAGATCAGGACTTTCTTCACGATGCTCGGCATAATCATAGCCATAGCCTCGATAACAGCCCTCGTGGCCATAGCGGAGGGCTTCCAGCTCTCAATATCCGAGACCCTCCAGAGCACCAGCAACGTTGTAATAGTCCTCCCCGGAATGGGGGCATCCATATGGACGATAGGGACAGACACCCTTAACCAGAGCGTTGTGGATGAGATAGGGAAGCTGGGTCACGTTGAGGCCCTGAACCCGGTTCTCGTCAAATTTACGGTGATGGAGTACAGGGGGTGGGAGGTCCCCATTACGGTTATGGGCATCGTACCGCGAGACGCTCAGAGGTTCTACGCCCTGACCGGACCCCCTGTACAGCGCGGGCAGTTCATACCCCAGGGCTCACGCTTCAAGGCTTTCCTAGGATATTCCCTGGCCAACGGAAGGATCCAGAAAGAAAGCGGAGGAACCCTCAACTGGCAGATACTGCCCGGGCAGGCGATAAAGCTCTACGACGCTAGCGGACGGCCCTGGGAGTTTAAAGTATCAGGCAGTTTCCAGGAGAGCGGCCAGAGCTTCATAGGGGGGTTCATAGACACGAGCGTCTTCATCCCACTCGGAACCGCCCAGCAGATGTACAACGAGGGGGGAAAGGTAAGCTTCGTTGAGGTCTGGGTGGATGACGTCGCCTTCGTCAACCAGGTTAAGGACGAGATAGAGAAACTACTCCCGACGGCCACGGTCATAACCGAGCGCCAGGGCATAGACGTGGTTCTTAGGATAGAAACGATGCTCAACAACCTCCTCCTCGGGATAGGAAGCATATCACTCATCGTTGGAGCCCTCGGCGTTGTGAACACCCTTCTGACCTCGGTTATGGAGCGGACACGTGAGATAGGGACGTACAGGGCCCTCGGGGCCAAGAAGAGGTTCATACTAGAGATGATACTCCTGGAGGGTATGATGCTGACGCTGATAGGCGGTGCCATAGGCTTCACCTCGGGTGTGGTGCTGGCGGACGTTGTGGTTGAGGTGCTCAGAGCCAAGACCCCCGGCCTCCCAAATCCCGTCGTCGACCTCCGGGTCGCCGCGGTTGCCTTCGGGGTAACGCTGATCATAGGTATCCTCGCGAGCGTGTACCCCGCGAAGAAAGCCGCCGAACTGAGGCCCGCAGAGGCCATAAGGCACGTTGAGTGAAAAGGGTTATAACGTCCAGGTGGAAGTTTTAACGGTGATGACCATGGTCAAGAGGGTTCACATCTTCGATTGGCATAAGGAGCACGCGAAGAAGGTCGAGGAGTTCGCCGGTTGGGAGATGCCCATCTGGTACTCGGGCATAAAGGAGGAGCACATGGCCGTTAGGAACGATATCGGTATCTTCGACGTCTCGCACATGGGCGAGTTCATCTTCCGCGGTAAGGACGCGCTGGAGTTCCTCCAGTACGTCACAACCAACGACATCTCAAAGCCCCCCGCTATAAGCGGGAC
>JAMONK010000034.1 GCA_027065835.1 Thermococcus sp.
AGACGGCCTCACACCCAAGGAGGCAGGAAGGAAGCTGGCAGAGGAGGAGTACTACTACCTCATAGGAAGGGAGGTCATCGTCAGGGGCAACGTTGTGGACGACAAGTTTCTGGGTCTCCTCCTAAAGGCCTTCGGGTGGGATGACGTGGATTACCGCAGAGAGATAGCACGGATACGGGCCGAGCTCAAAGAGGCCCTGAAGGGGGTGCTCTGAATGGAGGAAGTTCAGTTCAGACGGAGAAAACCCGCAGTTGAGAGGGAGATATCCAATATCAAGGAGGAAGATACCCGCGTCGCACTCATAGGCAAGGCTTTCAAGATAGACAAGATGGACTACACGTTCTGGCTTGACGATGGAACGGGAGTGATCCTCGTGGAGAGCGAGGAGAACGTACTCCCTGAGGTGGGACAGGTCGTTAGGGTCATCGGAAGGGTAATCCGGAACGACGAGGGAACCCACATCTACGGAGAGGTCGTGCAGGACTTCAGCGACGCAGATCTCGACGCGTTGAAAGAGGTTAGGGAGCTGGAGAAAAAGGTCCTGCCCAAAGTTGAAAGCGCTTTAACGTGGTGGTCAGAATGAGGAAGCGCCTACCTGCCAGCAGGGTTTACATAAAAGACGTCCTCGAAGGGTACTACGTCAAGAGCGAGGGCGATTTTGAGCCCAACTACGTGATAACAAAGGACGCCCGTAAGGTCTACCGCGTCAAGCTGGTGGCAACCGTCGTTAGGGACCCAGTTATAAGCGAAGACGAAACCTATGGAAAGCTTCAGATCGACGATGGGACCGGAACCATCTGGGTTCTTGGATTCCGCGACGACACACGGTTTATCCGGCTCGTCAAAAAAGGTGACCTGGTCCAGATAATCGGGAAAGTCGGTGAGTGGCGCGATGACAAGCAGGTGCTCGTCGAGGGCGTAACCCCGGTTCACCCGAACATGTGGATACTCCACCGCTTTGAGACCCTCAAAGAGAAGGTAGAACACTCAAAGAAGGCCAAGGAAGCGTTTGAGATCTACGACAAGTACGGAATAACCGCGAAGGCCAAGGTAATAGCCAAGAACAAGGGCATCAGTGAGGAGCTGCTTATGACAATAGACGAACTGTACACCCTCATGCTCGAACAGAGGAGCATGGAAGAGGAGCTCTTTGAAGAGGAGGCCGCAGCAGAGGAAGAGAAAGAGTTCAATCCAGAGCTCGAAAAAGCCAAAAAAGCCGTGATGAACCTTTTAAAAGAAAAGGGGAAAGCCCTATCCCACAAGTTCGTTATCAAGAAACTCTCACAGGAGTTCAGTGAGGAGACAATAGAAGAGGCCATAACCCAGCTTTTGGCAGAGGGGGAGATATACGAACCGGAGATAGGCTACTACGAGCCTCTGTGAGCTTTCTTTTTAATCAGTTCTTCCCCTTCTGACCGGGCCAGCGGCAAAGAACCCGGGATGTAAAGAGAGAAGTTAGTACTGCTCCCTCATCGTCCTTATTACCGGATCGTAGATGAGCGTCGAGGTTATGCTGTCAACCATGCGGAAGAACTCCTCCTTCCCGGCCTCCAGCGGGAGGTTGTCTACCCTGATGAGCTGGTACCTGTTACCGAGTATCCATTTACCCAGCAGTATTTTTTCACGCCCGTCCCGCTTCAGGTCGAGACGTAGAAGACCGTAGGGAATATCGGCCGTCCACCAGTTGGCTTTAAACGTAACCCTCCATCCTGAACCCTCCACCGCTTCGACCATCTCGGTCATCGTTACACCAGGTCCATGAGGTGTCTTGAAAGTGATTATGGTCCATGGATCCTCCGTTTCCAGATTTTCAAGGATTTTGGCTTTGAACTCCACAGTATCACCCCCTTAAACGAGCGCCGCGATTAGGAACGCCGTTACCGCCAGGAATATGCTCGCCTTGAGCAACACCTGGGCCCTGTGGGCACTCCCGGTATCCTGGCTTTTAAGTATTAGCCACGCGGCGTAGATTATCACGGCATCAACCGGAACCATCGCCCAGTACCCAACGCCCACACCCATCCTGACTGGCAGGAACGAGGAGACCACGGTCAGCAACGCAAATAGGACGCCGACGTACGCGGCCCTTTTCTTTCCCCAGATTATTGGAAGGGTTCTGGCACCTTTGGCCAAGTCACCCTCCACATCCTCGATGTCCTTAATAACCTCGCGGGCAACGTTGACCAAGAAGGCACACAGGGCAAGGTAGCCTGCCAGTCCAAGCTCTCCGACGGCAACCGCACCGTACAGCGGCGTCGCTCCGGTCAGACTCGCAACTACAAGGTTGCCCACGAACGGCATTGGCTTGAGCTTCCAGGCGTAGAGGAACATTGCCGTGTAAGCCGCCAGAGCCAATACGAACGCGTAAAGATTCACCAGTGCAGCCAACCCCAATCCCAGGGCGAACAGCAGAAGCGCGTACCAGAACGCAGCTTTCCTCGTCATTGCTCCCCGGGGGAGGGGTCTTTCGGGGCGGTTTATTCTATCGATTTCGTAGTCAAAGTAATCGTTTATCGTGTTCCCTCCGGAGCAGCCAAGGGTAACGACCAGGAATACGAGAACGCTGATTTTCAAGTCAGGGAAATGCCCCGCCGCCACTATCGAACCCAGCAAACCAACTAACCCCGCAAGGAAACAGTTGTGCGGCCGGGTTATCTCAAGGAACGCCTTGATTTCCATTAGGGCCACCTAATTCAGTTAGGTCATTGCCTTAAAAACCTTTGCTAGAGTTCCTCCCGTCTGAGAAGGCCGAGTTCCTCTCCGTTCTCCAGCACCCTTATGCGACCAAAGCGCATCTCAACCGACTCCGACAGGTCCTCGTCACCGAGGGGCGTGAGAACCTGAGCCCTCATCTCATGGAAGTTGAGCCACTTCAGGATCCCAAGACCCCGGCAGAGACCGCTTTCGTCTATAAAGCCAACAAGCAGATTGCTGAGCTTTTCAAAGTCCACTGCGTGGAGGGCGGACCTGTTGAAGTGACGTGGAAGTTTTCCCGAGTCGGCCTTGACAACGATGTAGTGCCTCCCCCTCCATCCGGCGAAAACCATCCAACCGAAGACTGATTCAAGGAGCTCTTTCGCTTCCACACCAAGAGGGCTACCGTGGAAAAGCTCCGTACCGGTCGGCACAACCTCCTTGAGGTCAACATCAACGGTACCAGCCCCGGAGAAGTACTCCCTCCATTTGGCGGCCCGAATAAGCCTACGTTCTTCCGGGGAATGGGGCCGGGCTCTATCACTTACAGAAAGCGTTAATACCCGAGTGTAAGGCGATAGAATACGTTTTAGACTTTCCATCTCGCCTGAACGCTCCAGCACAATGGTGAAGTCCGGCCTCAGGAGCTCCGCCTTAAGACGTTTCATATCGATCCCCACACCGGTCACGAAACCCGTCGTGTCCACCACGACGATATCCGCCTGCCCAGAGGCCAGGTCAGCGAGCTTTTTAACCCCTACCGCCATCTCACCAACGTACTGAGCCGGAGACGTCGTTCCTATGAAATAGTGGGCAAAGGGCTCCAGCTCACTGACGGCTGAGACCTTCCCTGAGGGAAACGCCAGGCTGATCGTGGCCGGGGGCAGAATACCCTTCTGACCGACATCGCTGTCCACGACTGCAACATCGAGCCCGCTCTCAACTAGCGAGTTGACCAGAAAGGTCAGGAGGGTCGTCTTACCGCTGTCAACGCCCCCAACCAGCATGAGCTTCAGCGGCTTTTCGTGTTCCGCGATGATCTCGAGTACGCCAAACCTATCACCGGGCACATCAACGGTGTAAGTGGCTTTGTTCATGATTCAAGGTACCGTCCGCTAAATTAAAAAC
>JAMONK010000035.1 GCA_027065835.1 Thermococcus sp.
AGGATTGTTGAGACGGAAGTTGCCGAACTCGCCCTCTGCGGGAGGAAAAACGTGAACCCTCGTTATCTCCGACTTGAGGGGCTTGAGCGTCTCGAAGAGTGACATGAAAGTTGGTAATGGAAAAAGGCTAAAAACCTAACCCCCGGTGGCGCCGTAACGCTCTCCGTTAACCGGTATCCGTAGGCCCCTGCAGGAGGGAGTTATCGGGTCCGGAGACCTCAAACGTTCCTCCTGTCTATGAACTCCCTGTAGTACTCGTCAAGGGTCTTCCTGATGGTCTGCCCTATCCTCAGGTAATCTACCTCACGCAGGTTGGCCAGTGAAACCCTCGCCGAGGGATGGGGCACGTCAAAGCCCTTGCCTGGAAGGAGGACGACACCCGCCTCCCTGGCAAGACGGATTATGAACTCCTCAGGTGGGAAGTTCTCGATGAACCACCTGCCAAACTCCTTCCCGTAGAGACGCTCCGCGAGAGCTCCAGCGTCCAGCAGGGTGTAATAGTACGCATAGTTTGGAACGCTCGGGGGCTCAAGGCCAAGTCCCCTGTAGAGGGCCTCATAGCGGCGCCTCAAGATGCGCTTCACCGCTTTCTTGTATCCCTCCTCCTCATCCATCAGGGCGTAGAGGGCGAAGAGTACCATCTGCACCTGTTGGGGCGTCGAAAGGCCCGCGGTGTGCCTCAGGGCAACGTTCCGGCTGTCAGCGACCAGCCTATCCATGAACTTCAGCTCCCGCGGGTTGGGGGTTATCGGACCGTACCTCCCGTCCAGCTCCTTCTTAATATCCTCTGGTAGCCCTCTGATCAGCCGATCGACGACGTTGTCTCTGTGAAGGGCTATCACACCGAGGCGCCAGCCGGTCGCACCGAAGTACTTGGAGAAGGAATAGACGAGTATCGTATTGTGGGGCAGGACGGTGTAGACGGACTTGAAGTCGTCGGTGAAAGTTGCGTAGACGTCGTCGGTGATGATTATGAGGTCGTCCCTGTCCCCCTCGACTATCTCCCTGAGCTTTTCAAGGACTCCATCCTCAAGCTTCACCGACGTCGGGTTGCCCGGGTTCACGAGGAAGAATGCCTTTATCTCCGGGTCGCGGAGCTTCTCGAGTTCCTCGTCCGGTATCTGGTAGCCGAGCTCCTCCTTCGCCCTGACCTCGATTATCTCCAGCCTGTAGGTGTCGAGCTTCGGAATCTCGAGGTAGGGGCTGAATATCGGAACCGCTATCGCTATCTTGTCGCCAGGGTTGAGTATCTTGTTGGCACTGAGGGATTCGAAGAGATAGGCCATCGCCGCGGTCCCTCCCTCCACGGCGAAGAGCTGGGTCTCGTCAACGAGCGAGTAGCCGAGGTCGTAACCGGCACCCATCTCCTTCAGCAGATACCTCACGACGATTTTTTCGATTATTTTGAGCATCCTCGGCGGTGACGGGTAGTCGCAACCGAGGTAACCCTGAACCATCTCGTGCAGGAATTCCCCCGCCGAAAGGCCCAGGTAGTCCCTCACGTAACTCACCGCAGAGTGCAGGAACCTCGTCCCCCTCTCGTTCCAGTGGTTCCGTACGAATATCTCAAAGCGGGCCTCTATACCGTCTCTCTCGCAGTGGCCTCCAATGAGGTCGCCCATGTACCCAAAGTGCCTCTCGGCCTCGCTCAGCGCGAACCTCCCAAGCTGCAGAAAGGCGTACCTTGGTTCCAAGGCGAGGAAGTTGGGGTTTCCTCTACCGGCGTTCAGCATCACCCTCTCTGACTTCCTGCCCGCGAGTTTGATCAGCAGGTCTTTAAACTCAAAGGGGCTGAGCTCCTCAAGCCTCTTAATGTCCCGGAGAAGGTCGCCCCCGTTGTTCCCATCGGATGAACCCATCGCCCACACCTCCGTTAAAATCCGGTGATATGACAGAAGATTCCCGCAACCCTTTAAAACCCTCTCCCTCAGCCTAACCCGGTGGTGGAAATGACGAGGATAGCGGTCATCGATTACGACAGGTGCAACCCGGATAAATGTGGGAACTTCCTGTGCGAGAGGGTATGCCCGGTCAATCGAATGGGCGGTGAGGCCATAGTAATAGATGAGGAGAACTACCGACCTGTGATACAGGAAGCGAGCTGTACCGGTTGTGGGATATGCGTCCACAAGTGCCCCTTCAACGCGATAACCATCGTCAACCTTCCGGAGCAGCTCGATGAGGACTGCGTCCACAGGTACGGAGTCAATTCCTTCGTCCTCTACCGCATGCCGGTTGTCAAGGATGGCATGGTCGTCGGGATCCTCGGTCCGAACGGTACGGGCAAAACAACGGCGGTTAAGATACTCTCCGGTCAGATACTGCCGAACCTGTGTGGTGACAACGAAAGCTGGGATGGCGTTATAAGGACATTCCGCGGCAACGAGCTCCAGAACTACTTCGAGAGGCTGAAGAACGGAGAGATACGCCCCGTTGTCAAGCCGCAGTACGTTGACCTGATTCCCCGTGCAATCAGGGGCAGGGTCGAGGACCTCCTCAGGAAGGCCGACGATAAAGGGACACTGGAGGAAGTCATCGAGGAACTGGGACTCCGGAACATACTCGACAGGGACATAAGGCAGCTTTCCGGCGGTGAGCTCCAGCTCGTTGCGATCGCGGCCGCCCTTCTGAGGGACGCTCACTTCTACTTCTTCGATGAGCCGTCAAGCTACCTCGACATACAGCAGAGGCTCAAGATCGCCAAGATAATACGGCGCCTTGCCGAGAGCGGAAAAGCGGTCCTCACAGTCGAGCACGACCTGGCAATCCTCGATTACATGAGTGATATCATCCACGTCGTCTACGGCAAGCCAGGAGCGTACGGTATATTCTCCAAGCCAAAGGGTACGCGCAACGGAATAAACGAGTTCCTGAGCGGCTACCTCAAGGATGAGAACGTCAGGTTCAGACCGTTTGAGATAAGCTTCACAAAGAAGAGCGAAAGGAAGAGCCAGGAGGGTGAGATACTCGTACAATACCCCCGCCTCGTCAAAGACTACGGTTCGTTCAGACTTGAGGCGGAGGGCGGAAACCTCCACATCGGAGAGGTCGTTGGGATCGTGGGACCGAACGGCATAGGGAAGACGACCTTCGTCAAGATGCTCGCGGGGGTTGAGAAGCCGACCGAGGGGGAGGTTGACTGGAACCTGACCGTCAGCTACAAACCGCAGTACATCAAAGCGGACTACGAAGGAACCGTGTTTAACCTCCTGAGCAAGATAGACGCCTCAAAGCTCATGAGCAGTTTCTACAAGAGCGAGCTCCTGAACCCACTCGGAATCCCCGAACTGTACGATCGGCAGCTCAACGAGCTCTCCGGTGGTGAGCTTCAGCGCGTGGCGATCACGGCCTGCCTGATACGGGACGCGGACATATACCTCCTCGACGAACCCTCCGCCCACCTGGACGTTGAACAGAGGCTTGCGGTTTCGAAGGCCATCCGCTCGCTCATGGCGAAGAACGACAGAACCGCCCTGATAGTCGAGCACGACGTCATGATGGTTGACTACCTGAGCGACAGGCTCATAGTCTTCGAGGGTGAACCCGGAAAAGTGGGTAGGGCCCTACCCCCAATGGGTATGAGGGAGGGAATGAACCGGTTCCTCTCCTCCGTTGGCATAACCTTCCGTCGTGACCCGGACAGTGGAAGACCGCGGGCCAACAAGGAGGGGTCCGTCAAGGACAGGGAGCAGAAGGAGAGGGGCGAGTACTACTACGTTGCCCCGTGATGTGTGCCATCTCCGGAGGCACCAT
>JAMONK010000036.1 GCA_027065835.1 Thermococcus sp.
CTTCGCGAGCTTTATCTGGGCCGGAATCTGGTCGATGGGCACGTGGCCGGGACCCTCGACCATCGTCTGGACTCCGGCTTCCCTCGCGCGCCTTACGAGCCTCCCGAGGGTGTAAAGCTCGGCAATCTGAAGCTCGTCGCCGGCATCCGGAAGACCGCCGGGCCTAAGTCCATCGCCGAGGCTCAGAACAACGTCGTACTCCTTGGCAAGCTCAAGCAGGTAGTCGTAGTCCCTGTAGAACGGGTTCTCCTCGCCCCAGTGGAGTATCCACGCCGCGAGGAAGGTTCCACCGCGCGAGACCATGCCGACGACTCTCTTCACCCGTTTCATCTTCTCGACGACTTCTTTCGTAACTCCAACGTGAATCGTCGTGTAGTCAACGCCGTCCCTGAAGTGCTTCTCGACGGCCCTCCACATGTCGTCCTCGCTCATCTCGATGATGGCCTTTCCCTTCGCTAACATCTCCTCGGCAGCCTGGTAGATTGGAACGGTTCCAATGGGCACGTCAACCGCTTTCATTATGGCCTTCCTTATTGAATCGAGGTCGCCCCCGGTGGAGAGGTCCATTATCGTGTCGGCGCCGTACTTGACGGCGACCTTCGCCTTCTCTATCTCCGCCTTAACGTCCACTATGTCGCGCGACGTTCCAATGTTGGCGTTGACCTTAACGTGGACGACGTTGCCAACTGCCACGGGCTTCACCCAGTCGTGGCGGGCGTTTCTGAATATCACTGTGTGGCCTTTAGCCACGCTCCTCCTGAGCTTTTCGGCGCTTATCCCCTCCCGCTCGGCGATGAACTTCATCTCCTCGGTGATTACTCCTCGCTTGGCATCCTCAAGCTGGGTCATCCCCATCACCCGGTTAAAACCTGTTTATAACAAAGTTTTTAAATTCCAAAACTTAATTTTGAGCGGAACTTAAAAGGTTTTTGGGCGCTCACTCGAAAACTTTTTGAAGATGCAAATACCATAAACTATCGAGGTGATCCTGTGAAAAGAGTAGTAATAGTTCTTTTCCTAATACTTGCCGTGGTGTCAACGTCGGTTTTTGCAGCCTCCCAGATTCCAGTGAAGTCCACCGAATACTACGGGACGAGGGTGGATTACTACCATAACTTTATCTTCGAGCCCTCCTTCGAGATTGAACTGCCCACCGATGACCCGGCGACGGTTACGATCTCAATGCTTATGCCCAACGGCTCTCTGATGGACCTCGGAGTTTATTCGGGCAAGGGCAAGATCTCAATAGACTTTTACCGTGTACTCCATGCCATGCGCGAATGGAGCAAGTACTTAACGGCCGAAAGCATCGACCCAGGGAGCGTGAAACCTTCCCTGCTCCTGCTGGGGACTACTGTTGACAGAGATGACAATCTGAATTACTTCATGAAAACGGTTCCCCTCACTGTTAGCGGGATTGTATCCAGAATGAGGATCAAGATCCAACTCGACGGCAATATTATTGGCAGACTTTACGACAAGGGAGAAGTCATGAGGATGCTACGAGATCATGAGAGGGTAACCCCAAAGGAAACCAGAGAAACCATTGGCATCTCCTCTGAGAGATCATCACTTCTTGAGTCTTCCTGTTCGCCAGTATTCTATGAGGGGGGCGATCGGACGTGGTACTGTTTTGAGTGGCTTCACGAGAAGACGTTAGGAACAGCCAGCATCATTCCGGTGGCTGCGTTTCAAGTAACTGGAGACACCGATAAGGTAAATAACGTTTTTATCTCCTTAAACTACGATGCAATATCAGATAATAACGCAGAGCTAGCTTTTTCTGCTGTGGGAGCCATTGAAAAAGGAAGTGTCAGTGGTTCGGTGGAAGGAAAGATACTTGGGTATTCATATGTAATAAATAAAAACTCCCTCAGGATTCCTGAATCAACGATTAAGATATGGGGTTCAGAGTTAACTTCGCCTTCCGTTATTGGGGCCGGAATTAGGGGTAGCGTGACGTTCGCCAAGTATCAGCTCTATAGAGTTGATTACATCAATGGTGAAGTCTGGAACAAAAAACCTCTCGACACCTACGCGTACGTTATCTTGGGGAAACCGGATGAGAATGACATGCGCCTGAGAAAGTTCGTAGAACCCGGATGGCCGAGGGAGAACGGAGGACCGATGAGCAGGACGATGCTGTTTGTACATAAGTACTGGACTCCCAAAGGCGTTATGGAAAGCGAGGGAGGGCTTCTCACCAACACATATTACTTTAGTCATAGGGTAAATACCCTACCACTGTTTTCAGCTTCAGCACCAGTACTGGGAGTCATTGGCGGGGGAAACACAAAAATTGCACCTTTCACATTAGCAATTGGAGTGGGGCTAACTAAAGAAACGAGGATATCTTCACTAGTCAGTGTCTCAATGGCATTGAAAGAAAAGTACAAAGATACCAACGTACGCGTCACAATATATTCCAGTAAAGTGGCATTTGAGTACAAGGGTGACAAGTACCCCCTAACTGGAATGTTCGGGGACATCTTCATTCCCGGGAAACCTGAACCCGGCCCGCCCTGTGACCCGCATACAGGTTACTGCCCGAATAATATCAACTCCGGGAATGACCATTGATTTTTCTTTTTTTTGTCACCTGTATTTCTTGCCAGTTTTAAAATCTGTTTATAACAAAGTTTTTAAATTTCAAAATTTAGTTTTAGACGAACCTTAATAAGGTTTTGGGTGGTGGTCATGAGGGAGATAGAGATAAGCAGGACGATAATAGAGGCCTACACGAGTGAACTTCTCGAAAGCCTGAGCCTCGACGTCGCTATCGTAGGAGCTGGCCCCTCGGGGATGGTAGCGGGCTACTACCTCGCGAAGAACGGTGCGAAGGTGGCAATCTTCGAGAAGAAGCTCTCAATCGGGGGCGGAATCTGGGGCGGTGCGATGGGCTTCAACAAAATCGTCGTTCAGGAGGAAGCGAGAGAAATCCTCGACGAGTTCGGGATAAACTACAGACCCTTTAGGAACGGTCTCTACGTTGCTGACGCCATCGAGACGGCAACGACGATAGCGAGCAGGGCCGTAAAGGCCGGTGTGAGATTCTTCAACATGATTGAGGTTGAGGATTTGGTTCTCAAGGAGGACCGCGTTGCAGGAGTCGTAATCAACTGGACGCCGGTGATGATGACGGACATTCACGTGGACCCACTCACCGTCGAGGCGAAGTTTGTAATCGATTCGACGGGCCACGGGGCGCAGGTGAGCGGGCACCTCGTCAGGCGCGGTCTCCTCCAGGTTCCCGGGGAGGGGCCGATGTGGGCCGAGAGGGGGGAGGAGCTGACGGTGAAGCATACGAGGGAGGTCTTCCCGGGCCTATACGTCACCGGAATGGCGGCGAACGCCATCGCTGGAGCGCCGAGGATGGGGCCGATATTCGGCGGAATGTTCCTGAGCGGGAGGAAGGCGGTCCTCGAAATCCTTGAGAAGCTGAGGTGATGGGATGGCCGTTCTCATCATAGCGGGCCTCGACACCGGCGGTGGAGCAGGTTTAAATGCTGACATCGAAACCGTCTCGGCTCTTGGCGAGCACCCGCTCCCCATTCTCACGGCGGTTACATACCAGAACCCCTATGGGGTGGGGGGCTATCACACCCTTCCGCCTGAAGTCGTGAGGGAGCAGATACGGGCCGTTATGGGGCACTTCGAGATAAGGGCGGTAAAAATCGGAATGCTCGGTAACGAAGAGATTGCGAAGGCCGTCGCGGAGGAGACGGAAGGATTAACGAGG
>JAMONK010000037.1 GCA_027065835.1 Thermococcus sp.
TACGCGCAGAGCCTGCCATCCATGGTGGTCGCCCACGTTCTGGAGCCGAGCGAGGAGGAGCTAATAATCGACATGGCCGCCGCCCCCGGCGGAAAGACGAGCCATATAGCCCAGCTGATGCAGAACCGGGGCGAGATAATAGCGATTGACAAGTCCAGAAACAGGCTGAAGAAGATGGAGGAGGAACTGAGGAGGCTCGGCGTGAAGAACGTCAGGCCAATCCACATGGACTCGCGGAAGCTTCCCGAGCTGGGAATCCAGGCGGACAAGATACTCCTCGACGCACCGTGCACCGCTCTGGGCATAAGGCCGAAGCTCTGGGAGAGCAGGACGCCGAAGGAGGTAGAGGCCACCGCACGCTACCAGAGACACTTCATCAACGCCGCCATAAGGTCCCTCCGGAGGGGTGGCCTTCTCGTTTACTCAACCTGCACTCTGAGCTACGAGGAGAACGAGGCCAACGTGAGGTACATGATGGAGAAGGGTTTAAAACTTGTGGAGCATGAATTTTTCATAGGCTCGCACGGAATGGGACTCGAAGGGGTGCAGAGGTTCTACCCGAACAGGCACCTCACGCAGGGGTTCTTCATAGCGAAGCTCCGGAAGGTGTGAGGATGGACAGGAGAAAGGTGGGCTTCATAGCGTTCGGTCTGCTGGTGATAGTGCTCCTCATCTGGTGGGCCGGCATACGGGAGGTCCTAAAAGTCGTCATGTCGGCGAGGCTGAACTACCTCCTCCTGGCGTTCCTGATGTACCTGATCGGGGTCGTCCTGTGGGGTCTCAGGTGGCGCATCCTTCTGGAGAGCCTTGACATACACGCCGCCTTTAAGCACACCATAAACGCCATACTGATCGGGGTGTTCTTCAACAATATCACTCCCGGCGCCAGGGGTGGGGGAGAGGCGGTCAGGATGTACTACATCTCAAAACGCTCGGACGGGACGTACGGTCCGGTGTTCGCAACCGTTGCCGCGGACAGGATACTGGACCTGATCCCCGTGATAACCATGCTCTTCCTCTCCACCGTCTACGTTTACCGACTCGGCTCAAGAAGTCTCACCGTCGCTCTGCTGACCCTCAACGGGCTCCTAGCCTTCCTGGTGATAATCAGCCTCGTAATAGCCCTGAACGAGAGAAGAACAAAGAAACTGCTCTACTGGCTCCTCAGAATAGCCCGCAGGATAATGCCCAAAACCGTCAAGAGATACGAGGATAAACTGATAACGGTCATAGAGACCAGCGTGCCCCAGTTTCAGGAGGGACTCCGGCTTCTGATGAAGAACAAGGGGGCGTTTCTCCTCGCACTGCTCTGCTCGTTCTCCTTCTGGGGTATGGTGCTCCTCCGCACGTACTTCGTTTTCATGAGCATAAACTACCCAACGAGCATAGACAAGATAATGGTCGTCACCATGGTGAGCATCGTGGTCGGCCTGGTGAGCATCGTTCCGGGGGGCGCCGGCTTGATCGAGGCCATGAACTCCGGAACGTACGTTCTCCTGGGTATAGACAAGAACTTCGCCGTG
Organism: Thermococcus sp.; assembly: GCA_027065835.1. Classification (GTDB taxonomy): domain Archaea; phylum Methanobacteriota_B; class Thermococci; order Thermococcales; family Thermococcaceae; genus Thermococcus. Next base: position 1,524 of record JAMONK010000037.1, read on the forward strand.
ACGGCCACGCTTATAGACCGGCTGATCTCTTACTGGATCCCAACTTTCCTGGGGGGAGCCCTCACCACACACTTCGGGGTGCGCGTTAGGAAGGAGAAGAAAAGTTTAACTGGGGAAAAGGGAAGGAACTGAATATGAGGTTCGGTATAGTGGCCAGGCGGGATAGGGACGCTGCATTAAAACTTGCCTACAGGGTCTACGATTTTCTGAAGGTTAGCGGGTACGAGGTTTTCGTCGATAGGGACACCTACAGCCACCTCCACGAGTTCGACAGGGGGGACGTTGTACCGCTTGAGGACTTCGACGTGGACTACATAATAGTGATAGGCGGCGACGGGACGATCCTCCGCGTGGAGCACAGGACAAAAAAGGACATCCCGATACTCGGAATAAACATGGGGACCCTGGGTTTCCTGACGGAGGTCGAACCTCATGAAGCCTTTTTCGCGTTAAGCAAACTGATAGAAGGGGAATACCACATAGACGAGCGTATCAAACTCCGAACCTACGTTAACGGGATAAACGACGTCCCGGATGCCCTTAATGAGGTGGCCGTTCTGACCGGCATTCCAGGTAAAATCATTCACCTGAAGTACTACGTTGACGGGGGCCTGGCGAACGAGGTCAGGGCGGACGGTCTTATAATCTCGACACCCACGGGCTCCACGGGATACTCAATGAGCGCAGGTGGACCTTTCGTTGACCCCAGGTTGAAGGTTGTGGTGCTCGCGCCCCTGGCCCCCATAGCCCTCAGCTCGCGCCCCATGGTGGTTCCCGCGGAGAGCAAGATCGATGTGCGCAACCTCTCCGCGACTAGGGAGGTGATCCTTGCGGTGGACGGCCAGTTCTACACGTACCTGACACCAGAAACCGAGATAAGGGTAGAGCTGTCCCCAAGGAGAACCAAGTTCATCCGTTTTTCAAACGAGATATACCCCAAGTACACCATGAGAATAAAGAAGAAATTCTAAAGGGGTTTGAACTCATTCAGAAGCAGTGCATGCTCTTTATCTCCGATGGACTTCCTGCTAACGGCCACGACAAAGGTGGAGCCGTTTATGGCCGCGTAGTCCTTAACGGCAACGAGAAACCTGAATAGAATCGGGAACTCGTTGTACATAAGCAGGTAGTCTATATCGTCCAGTACGACAACGCCGCCCGGGTTCTCCCTCATGAAACCTATCGCCCGCTCCTGGAGCACGTGAAGCTTCGTTGGAGAGACACCTTTGTCCGTGGCCTGGGTTATCCACACCGAAACGACGTTATCCCCATTACCTCTGTAACGGTCGGGGGATCGAGTGAAAACAAGGGAAGGGCCGCCTGAACTCCTCAAGAGGTCCACGATCTTACCGACACCATCCCTGTCCGTGAAGAGAACGTATGACCCGGTGGGCTTCCTGCCACCCCCCGACCCCGTGCGGGCACTGGGGGGAAGGTAGTACCTCTCAAAGATCAGAACGTAGTGCACCATTGTGTATATAACTCCGATGATGGACACCCCGTAAAAGAAAGCGAGAACCACGTCCGCGTGGGGAAATATCACGAAGTCCGCTATGATGTCGAGCAGCCGTCCAACAACCCCGAACCCCAGGAAGATCGTTGCGTTTCGTATAAAAGGTTTGAGCTCCGCAACGTACCTGTCCCAACGTTTGAGGAAAAAGACCCAGATGTACAGTATCGCAAGGAAGACCACCACATCATAAAGCAGGGTGTAGTACGGTACGGTCAACACCATACAACCTCAACCTCATCGGTCCTGAACCTTTGCTTAACTACGGTGTCACTTATTTTAAATCTTACCCCACCGCGGTACATTCTAAGCCCGGTGTAGGCTATCATCGCCCCGTTGTCCCTGCAGAGGTCGTAGGGCGGAACGAAGAAGTCTATACCCCTATCTTCGGTCATTATCCGGAGCATCTCCCTGAGTCTGTTATTGGCTGCGACGCCGCCGACCAGGACAACCTCCTCCTTGCCAGTGTGGGCCACGGCCCTCTCCGTCACCTCAACCAGGGCGGCAAAGGCCGTCTCCTGGAAGGAGTAGGCCAAGTCCTCAACGCGGTATTTTCCGGTTCTGTACTTCCGAACCGCCTCGGTCAGTATTCCGGAGAAGCTCAGATCCATGCCCTTCACTGCATAGGGGAGCTCTATGTAGCGTTCGCCCTTAAGCGCGAGCTTCTCGATCTTTGGACCACCGGGAAAGCCTATGCCGA
>JAMONK010000038.1 GCA_027065835.1 Thermococcus sp.
CGCCTCGCTCTTCAACAAGTTTTACATGGACCATCCAGTGCTCAAGGCGGAAGAAGGAATCGTGGAGGAGAGGCTGCTGCTTGTCCTGGCGACGAAGCAGGTTCTAAGGAACGCACTGGAACTGCTCGGGATAGAGGCGCCGGAGAAGATGTGATTCGGCGTTTCTGATTTTATTTTGTATCGCCCCCGATACCGGGTATCGGTACCGATACCTAAAAACTTCCCGGAACCCTAAAATACCCCTTGCCCCAAGAATCCCCGGTGGTTTCATGCGCGGCGTTATAGTTCCCCTCGTTACCCCGTTCAACGAGGACTACTCAATAGACGTTCCCGCCCTTGAGGAGCACGTTGAGTACCTCCAGAAGGCGGGCGTCCACGGGATATTCATAAACGCGACGACCGGAGAGTTCACGAGCCTGAGCACCGAGGAGATGAAGTTCCTGGCCGAGAAGGGACGCGAACTGGTCACTTCATCGTTCTATCTCGTGGGAACCGCGTCTTCCAACACCTTTGCAGTCGTTGAGCTTACGAAGCACGCCCAGGACATCGGTGCGGACTACGCTGTGGTAGCACCTCCTTACTACTGCCCTCTGAACGACGAGGCCCTGTTCACGCACTACTCGATGGTCGCAGAAAAAACCGATATCCCGATTATCCTCTACAACATCCCCTCCTGCGCCAACCCGCTCAGTGTTTCCCTCATCAAACGCCTCGCCGTTGAGTACCCGAACATCATCGGCGTCAAGGAGACGATAGAGGGCGTCAACCACGTCCGCGATGTAATCCTGGATGTGAAAGGCGAGAGGGAGGATTTCAAAGTTTTCACCGGCCTGGACCAGCACTTCCTTAACACCCTCGTCCTCGGCGGCGATGGGGGCATAATGGCCTGTGCCAACTTCGCGCCGGAGCTTCATCTGGGGGTGTGGAAGGCATTTCAGGAGAAGCAATTCGAAGCGGCGTTCGAGGGAGCACGCAGGTTAACGAAGCTCTCCAGAGTTTACAGCTTGGCCTCCTCCTTCGGCTCGGCGATAAAGCTGGCGATGTCGGTGAGGGGCTTCTCGATAAAACCTATCCTGAGACCACCTTACGTTGTGGACGGACCGGAAGTAAAAGAGAGGATAGAAAAACTCCTCACGGAGGTTCTCGACTGAACACTATTTTCACTGAATTTTATACCTCAGGAAAGCCGCTATTCCACCGAAGGCCTTGTAGAACTGCTGGCCCTCCTCGGTGTCGAGGGATATTATTTCAACGTCCGCGCCGCTATCCTCAGCCATCTTTATGAGTTCCTCCGCCACGTCCCACTTTTCAACCGCAACGTTCTGACTGCCGCACTTGGGGCAGTGGGTAAGCTGCTTCCTGTAAACGTGGAATTCAGGCTCGCTCATCGTCTTGAGCTCCTCCCAGCCGCAGTTGTTGCATTTGGCCTTCACGCGCACCTTGTCGTAACCCTCACTGATAAGAAGCTTGTCCACCGCGCCAAGCTCCAAGGCTTTTCGAACCTCGTTCTCGCCGTAGGTTATCATCCCGGTGTCCTTAACGAGATGCCGGAAGAAATCCTGAATGAGGTGGCGCTCCTTTATGGCCTCGTGCTCGCTGAGTATATCGCTGGCCTTTTCAACCAGTTCCTTAAGGCCGTACTCTCCACTGTAGCTTATATCGACGACGCCTATTATCTTCTTCCTGAGCTCGTGGTGAAGGTACTCCTTCTCTATGAAGTCCTCCTTGGTGGGACCGGGGCCGCCGATTATTATTCCCCTGAGCTCCCCCCTTTCAAGGAGCGGAAGGAAGGCTTTCGCCGCGTGATCCGCTATGCGCTTCATGAATTCATGGGTCTCCTGCTCGCGAATCCTCTCGTAACGTCTCGCAGACTGTCCACCGGCTCGGGTCTTCCCGGGGACGTTCGATGTGAGATCGTCTATGAGCTCTATCCTCTTCCCTCTGAGCAGACCGATGGTCGCCTCGTTCTTCTCAACGGTGATGAGACCGTAGGCATCCTTAACCCTGAGCATCTCCTCCAGCGGTTCGGTGACGAAGGTCTGGTCGCATCGATAGAGGCGAACCCTGAGCGGTTCCGGCGGAACTATAGCCCAGAGCCTTATATCGCTCACCCCCTCCTGCTCACTGACGTTGCCAGTGAACAGTGCCAGGCCGTTCTTGGGTGTCTGCCTGTAGAGTTTGAGGTGTTGCATGGCCCTCTCCAGCGCCCCGAGAACGTTCTTTCGTGTTGACTTGCTTTTGATGTTCTGAGCGGTACCATATTCTTCTCTGAGCTGTTGCATGACCTTATTTATGTCATAGCCATCGGGGATGTAGAGACTGACGAGTTCGGTTGCACGACCTCGATAACCTTTCAGCTCCTCCACCTTTTTCTTAAGTTCGTACATTTCTGCTGACTTATGAGACATGAAGATCACCTTCCGAACCTGTTCTTCTCGCCGAGAGAAGCACGAAAACGGAATTTATAAAGGTTTGGAAAACTAGATCAGGGAGAGAAAAATCAGGATAAACACACCCACTACACCGCCCACGGCTATTATAAGGAAATTTATCGGGGTCAGATGGATGTTTGTGACGCCGAGGAAGTTCAACACTCCCACCAGCAGGAGGCCCACGATGGTGTTGACGGCGAGCCATTTGATTATCGCCAGCGTGAGCTTCACAACGATCCATACAACGAATATCAACAGCACGATGAGCAGGAGGGACGGTAATATCATCTTCCTCACCCGAGTTTTTCAAGGGACTCACGTGCGATTTCGCCAAGGGGAACCCACTTCTTGCCCTCGAAGGGCAGTATAACCTTTTCCTCTATGTCCACCAGACCCTCCAGCTTGGGAATGGCCTCGATGGCCTTTAGCTCTCCAAGTATAAAGGCCGCGAATGCCTTCGTTGTGCTGTCACCCACATCGATCTCTTCGATCAACTCATCAATGACTTCACCCCTCAGGGTTCCAAGTTCTGAGGGGAGTTCCCTGATCATCCCGTAGAGGAGCACCATCGCGTTCTCCTTGACGTACGGATTCCGGTTCTTCGTCATCTCCAGTGCCTTTGGGAGAACGGTTTTAACGTACGGTTTCAGGACATCGCGGTTCTGCCTGAGAACCTCCCCCAGGAGAAGGAGTGTATCCCCTCTTATCCCCGGTGCCGGATCGTCCAGCAGTTCAACAAGCCCACTGAGTGCCTTTTTGTCCTTAACCGCCATAGGGAGCACTTCATCAAAGCGCTCGTTCATTATAAGCTTCTTTATCTTATCCCTCTTTGAGCCAAAGGAAAGGAACGCCATGAGATCACCACCAAGATAAAGCTAAAACGACAACCTAAAAAGGTTTGTCCCTATCATTTTGTACTGCTGTTGCTTAAATTATGAAGGTTCTCCGATATTTCGTTGCCGGTGGTATTCATCTTAGATCCCGCCCATATTGCAAGTCCCTTGATTCCTATCAGCTTGTAGATTATTATAGCCGCTATTAACATCCCTACCGCAAACATTAGTATGTACTCCAGGGACGCTTGAGCTCTCCTACTCATTATTAGCCACCTATATAAGTTATAGGATGGTAAATAGAAGGAAATACATGGATTAAAATAAAAAGACATTCCAAAGGTCAACCGGTCGTGTTCAACTGGTTGAGGGTGTTATTAAGCTCCGATCCAGTGCTGTTTATGGTGTTGGTGGCACTCTTGGTCCTACCCTTGAGC
>JAMONK010000039.1 GCA_027065835.1 Thermococcus sp.
CGTCATACCCCTCGACCCACATAGGAACCGGGTCCGCGACGAAGAAGTAGCGGTTCGCTATCGGCTCGATTATCCTCCTGTTTATCGCCGCCAGGTTGTCCCAGCTTATCGTGGTGTCGCTCCTCTTGAGGCCGACCTCGATGATGAGCTCCCTTATCGCCTCTGGCCTTATGCCGCGCCTCCTGAGGGCCCTTATGGTGCCGAGTCTGGGGTCGTCCCAGCCGAGGTACCTGCCCTCCTCTATTCCCTTCCTGGTTTTGGACTTGCTGAGGATGACCCCTTCGATGCTGAGCCTCCCGTGGTGGACCGTCTGCGGGTATTCCCAGCCGAAGTAGTCGTAGAGGTAGCGCTGTCTCGTCTCGTTCTCCGCGTGCTCCTGTCCGCGGAAGATGTGGGTGACGCCGAGCTCGTGGTCGTCTATGGCCGAGGCGAAGTTGTAGAGCGGCCAGACGCGGTACTTGTCGCCGACGCGGGGATGGTTCGCATCCTCGATTATCCTCAGCGCCGGCCAGTCGCGGACGGCGGGGTTGGGGTGCTTGAGGTCGGTCTTTATCCTGACGACGGCTTCGCCCTCCTTGTACTCGCCGTTCAGCATCTTCTTCCAGCGCTCGAGCTGGATCTCCGGCGGCTCCTCCCTGTGCGGGCAGGCGATGCCTCTGTCGCGGAGCTCGCGGAACTTCTCGGGCTGGCAGGTGCAGACGTAAGCTTTTCCACCCTTTATAAGCTCCTCCGCGTATTTGTAGTATATCTCCAGCCTGTCGCTGGCGATGTGGACCTCGTCGATCTTGAAGCCGAGCCAGTCAAGGTCCTCCTTGATCCACTCGTAGAACTTCGGTTCGGGCCTCTTGACCTTGGGATCGGTGTCGTCGAAGCGGAGGATGAACTTGCCACCGTAGAGTCTTGAATACTCGTGGCTCAGAATCGCGGCGCGGGCGTTTCCCAGATGGAAGGCACCGTCGGGATTTGGGGCGAACCTCGTTACAACCTTCCCTTTTTCCGCTTTGGGGAGCGGTGGAAGGCCCTTCTTTTCCTCCTTCTTGGCCTTCTTCCCCTCGAAGAACTCGGGGTAGATCTCCCTGAGCTTGGTCTCCTGCTCCTCGTGGGACAGGGCGTTCACCTTCTCAACTACTTCGTTCACTAGAGGGATTATCTCCTTTGCCCTTGGTCTGAGCTCAGGGTTCTCACCCAGGGCCTTCCCGATGACGGCTTTGGGGTTTGCCTTTCCCCCGTGCCGGTATGCGTTGATGAGCGCGTACTTCCAGATAACCTTCTCTGTCTCCATTTTCCACCACCGGGAAAAGAAGATGGGGGGACGTTATAAAGTTTAGTCTTTGTACATCTCCATCCTCTCGTCCCCTTCCTCCCACCTCACCGTCTCGTAGAATACAAGGACAATGCCGATACCTCCGGAGATGAGGCCGGCCGTTCCAAAACCCGCAATCGCCAGTAAAATCCCCCACAGTAGCAGACCGATGCCCAGGAGTGTGACTTTAATCCCCACGTGGATGCACCGGGTAGGGCTGTTACTCTGGAAGTTTAAGAACGTTTTGCCTGAAGTTCCAAAGAAATGGGGAAGAGGGAGTCACTCCGCGAAGGTGACTATCTTGAGGTTTATCGGGCGCCTTACGACGTTGTACTTCCTTGCACCGACGAGGTACTTGACACCGCTCTCGCTGACGTTGTCTATTAATCTCTGGGTTATGACGCCGTTGAAGACAACTGCGTAGGCGCCTTTCTCCTCTTTTACCCTGTTTGTGAGTTCCCTCACCGGTACCTCTGCTATAACGTTCTTGTCCTTGTCCAGCAGGAGTGCAACGGAGTCCTTGGCCCCCTTGACCTTTTCAACGTACTCCTTAAAGGGCTCCAGCTCACTGGGTGTCCCCTTCTGGATCGGCCTCACTATCCTCTCTTCCCGTTTGGGCTCGGGTTTTTCGTGTGGCCTTACCTCCGTCGCAGGACGGCTTTCTGATCTCTGAACTTGAACCCTGGCTGGGGCAGCATGGCCCTTTGCCTCTTTCTTTTCACTTTCGGCCCTTTCCTTTTCCCTTATTACCTCATAGAAGTTTCTGCCCTTGTAGAATATCTCGGTTATGACCTGCTCGGCCGGGACCTTGCTCCTGAGGGACTTGACTATCTCCTTCTTGGTGAGCTCTTCAACTTCCTTGCCCTCAGGTGCGCGGGCCACGTAGTCAACGTCGGCAACCTGCAGGAGTTCCTTGAGGATGAGCTCACCGCCGCGGTCGCCGTCCGTGAAGGCCGTAACGATTCTCTCCTTGCTGAGCTTTACGATCGTCTCGGGGACGGAGGTACCCTCCACGGCTATGGCGTTCTTTATGCCGTGCTTGAGCAGGTTGAGAACGTCCGCCCTTCCCTCAACGACTATGATGGAGTCCGAGAACGGGACGTGCGGACCGGATGGAAGCTTTTCAGGGCCGTACTCTATGAGCTCCTTGGCGCGGACCGCCTTCTTAACTTCCTCGGTGAGTTCCTGGGTCTCGGGTATCTCCTGCTCCATAAGGTTCTCAAGTATCTGCTTTGCCCTCTCTATGATGTACTTCCTCTTGGTGGCGCGAACGTCTTCAATCCTGAGAACCTTGATGTGGGCTTCGGCGGGTCCTACCCTATCGATGGTCTCCAGCGCGGCCGCCAGAATGGCCGTTTCGACCCTGTCAAGGCTCGATGGAACGGTTATAGTGCCGTAGGTCTTTCCGCCCTTTGTGTGAACTTCAACTTTTATCCTCCCAATCCTTCCGGTCTTCTGGAGTTCCCTGAGGTCGAGATCGTCACCCAGAAGGCCCTCAGTTTGACCGAAAATTGCCCCGACGACGTCGGGCCTTTCAACGATTCCGCTTGCCTCGAACTCGGCGTAGACCACATATTTAGTTGTTCCGAATTCATCCTTGGCTGACATACCATCACCTTCTTTCCTTTTTTCAAACTTCTGCTTTTCAGCTAAAATGTGGTGAAGCACGGTCTTCTTTCGCTTCATTGTATCCCCTCCATACGGGGGTCAGAAACGGAGGCTGTTTTCAGGTACAGCCTGTACAGATCCTCAACGCCCTTTATGTCTTTCTTGACTATCTTCCTAAGCTCCCTGCGCGTCTTTGAGTCGACTCTGCACGGGAAACCCTCCAGGTACCGGAGCAGCTTCCCTGCGAGTTCCTCCCCAGCACTGTCAAAGTCGGTAAGGATCATTACATTTCCAAATGATGATGCGATGAGAGCTGTTTCGGAGAGCGGTAAGCGTGAGAGCCTTATTATCTCCGCCCTGACCCCCAGATTCCTTAAAGCCACCTCGTCTCGCGGGCCTTCAACTACGATGGCCCCCTCAAACTCTCGCACTTCGTCTATAAGTTCAAGGAATCTTTTATAGTTTTCGGCGTACATGTTGCCGTCGTGTCGATAACGGCGTTAAGGGGTTATAAGCTTATTGTATCAAGTTTGCACTTGAATCCAAAGAGCGGCCAGCCCCAACAACCCTCCGGTTACGTACGGGAAGGTGGGAACAGCCTATCGAGACCACGAAGAGAAACAGCTACCTCATATCCTCCCGTGGGAAGTTGATACGCCTCTATAAAAGCCGTGCACTAGCAGGCGTTTTTGACCTGAAGTGAGTGACTCATTGGCTCTTCATAAAACTCCTCAATGAGCCGCTGGAGTTTTTTTGACAGCTCAATCTGGTTGCCCCACGAGCCCTCGATT
>JAMONK010000040.1 GCA_027065835.1 Thermococcus sp.
TTCCAAGCGGAGGTGTGTTGACATGAGAACCTACTCTTTCGGCACCGAGACTGTCCCCATTGCTCTTGCCGGCGACCTGCTCGCCGGGAGCGTTCACGACGGGAGGAACTACAAGATAATGCTCGCGAGGCTTGACGGCGAGGAAATAGTTGAGACCCGGTTTTTAGCGGGAGAAAAGGACTGGGAGGGGCAGAGCGCTATTAAACTCGACGACGGCTACCTCATCGGCGGGGCCGTCGAGGGGATTGCAACGCCGGACGGCGGCGAGGGGTGGAAGGCGTACCTCGCGAGGCTCGACGAAAACCTCGGCCTCCTCTGGGAGTGGAAGCTCGGGCTGAGGGACAACGGGGCCGTCTACTCAATCCTCCCGGCGAAGGACAGCTTTTTCATCGCCGGGGAAACCGGGAGACCTGGCGACAGGGGCTTCTTCATCGGGAAGCTCTCTCCGGAAGGCGAGCTCCTCTGGCTGAGGGACTTTGGGAGCTGGGCGGATTCAGTATTTACGGCTCTGCTTCCTACAGGAAGTGGGGTAAAGCTCATCGGGGGCGTCAAGACCTGCGATGGACACTGGAAGGCGAAATCATTCAAGTTTAACGAGAAAGGAGGGCCCTCAGGTGAAGAAATTCTCGCGGAAGGGATAGCACTGACTGCCCGCCTCTGGAACGGAAAGCTCGTCCTCGCCGGCTACCGGGGCGAAAACTTCTGGATCCGCGCCGGGGACTCCGAGTTCACCCTTGGGGAGGGAAGTGCAACCTCGCTCCTGCCTCTCAAAGATAAACTCCTCGCCGGCGGTGAGCTTGGTGGGAAGGCTGTTGTGGTCGAGATTCTCGAGGATGGAGAGCCAAAGGTCAGGGAGCTCTGGGAGAACGGCTGGGTTGAGGTTCTGGGGGAGAATATAGTAGCGGGAGTTACGAGGGATTGGGAGATGGTTATCTCCTCATTCATCGCTCCATGAGTCCTTGCCAACGATGATATCGAATATCTTCGAGGCAATCTCGTACACTTCGGTGCCTTTGCTGAAGTACCTGTCGAGTATCTGCTCCTTTTCTGCAATTATCTCATCTACGTCCATCTTTCCACTTATGACCATCTTGTAGACCCTCTGGGCCATAGCGTAGAACGGGAGTCTAAGAGATCCTGAGATCTTCTCCTTATCAAGTATCATCCCTACCTTCTTGCGGATGACATGGTATCCTCCTTGTCCGATGGCGTAGTGATAGGCAGCCATCTCCGCCGCATGTCGGGCGGAGGCGTCGTCCATGCCTCTCTCCTTCATGATATCCTCCATCTTGGCGGAGTACTTGGCTATTGATCTCCCGCTAAACTTTTTGTTCTTTCTGCTCACGATCGTCACCGTTGAGCATTTGAGCCGTTTTCTCTTAAGCGTTCTGTTGTTATCCCCCATTGCCCTCCTATGGCAAGTAAATGAAGATCATGGAAAGGCCTCTTACAAAATATTGAACATGTCAGGCATTAACCCCTCTCCCAGTTCCTCAACAACATCCTCAGGCAGGCCCTCTGCATTGAGGGTTCTTTTAAAGTCCCGCCTCGCCCGGTTCGTTACCCTAACTACGCCCGCGAGCTTAAACGCCAACACGGGCAGACGAAAGAAAAGACGAAGAAGGGGGATAACCGCCCTCATTCGCCATCCCTGTTGGCCTCTCTCTCGTTATTGTGACCGAAGTAACGGGGACCGTGAACCGTCACGTTGCCTTTTCTGGTAAAGTTGGCGAGCATCTCCATGAGCTTCTTGCCGGGATTTATCGCGTCCATGTACTCCTTCGTCAGCTCGAGGGCCGCATCCTTGTCCATCCCAGCCTCGGTCAGGTTCTTGTAGAACTCGGCCACGCTCTTTCCCATCGCTTGAACCCTTTCCGGGCTGTAGAGCTCATTGAGGAGCTCCTTGAGTGGCCCGAGTATATCCTCGATCATGTCGCCGACCTTATCCATGATAGCCGGTATCTTTTCGAGGTCTTTGTCGCCTTCATATGCTTCTATAAGTTTCCTGGCGGCCTTTGCCTTCGTTTCAAGGGCCTCAACTTCTTCGGGGGTCTTTGCGTTCCTTATCTCCTCGACCAGCTCGTCGAGAAGCTCCTCCAGCTTCTTCGGGACTCCTACCTTCTCATCCACCATATCAACCACCTCAATAATCATTAGTCTGGTCAAACCTAATCGGCATTCCGATCATTTCGAGCCACTTTTTGACCACTTCGCGGGAGAGGGCATAGACTTTTCCCCTCTCAGCGGGAACCTCGACAACGATGCCCATCTCCCTCAGCTCGGCCAGCTTCGCCCTAACGGTGTTCCGTGAGGCCTTTCCCCGCCTCCCCTTCAGCTCCCGCGCTATCTGGCTCACGTTTGCCCTCTTCAGGTCGAAGAGAATCCTGACTATTTCACGCGCTATCGGGTCACCCTTGACCTCGGGGACGACGAGATCCACGCTGAGCCCGCCGTACTGGGCGTATATGTTGATAAGCCTCAGGTAGGCCTGCGCCATCTGGGAGACCACTGCAAAGCTCTCCCTGAGCTCTTCAAGGGCTTTTCTGAGCTCCTGAACTTCCTCCGCAAGGTCCTCGCTGGGCATGGTTCAGAGTTGGGTGGTCAAACCTTTAGCCTTTCCGGTCAGGTGTGAGCAGGCGGCGTTACTGCAGTTCGCAGAAAATACTGTAGAACATAGCGATTGAAAAACTTTAAGTTATGAACATCACTAATTGGAATGGGACTACCGGGGGTGCCAACAATGAGAAGGTTCATGATTCTAATCTTGGTGCTGATCGTTTTATGTGGGGCCATTGGGGGATGGGCTTACTCAAGGGGTGGACAGTCCAAAAATGCAAACGGCTCAGGGCACGGGCTCGAAACGACCTGCGTTCATCCCGGTTACGGCGAACTGAACACCCACGTCCTGAATCTGGCGGAGGAGAACGTGAGCCTGCACGTTGGAGAGAGCGCGGAAATCAGCGGCACCGTTGAGGGAAAGGCTTTTTTCGTTGGGAACGAAACCTGCCATTACTCAGGGAACGTGACTCTGAGGGCCTACCTTGGGCCCGAGTTCTCGAAGGACTCGTGGAGCTACATGAGCGGAGAGTTGAAGGGCATTGAAGGGCTGAAAGTCAAGATAAGCCCTGCCAGAATGGCCCTTGCACCCGGGAAAAACGCACCCTTCACACTAAAAGTGACGCCCGAGAGGGTGGGAACGTACTACCTCTACGTCGTTGCCATCTCTGACGCGGGCTGGAAAAGCTGGACACTTGTCAGGGTTAACGTGAGCTGACCATCTCGACAATCCAGACGTAGCGGTTGAGCCTCTCGAACTGGCACTCCAGCCCGAGCCCGGCGCATATCCTCCCCAGCCCCTCGACGGTCGCGAAATACTCGTCCTCTATCTCCTCGGCAAGGCCGTCCTCCTCGCCGATGCACCTCTTCGCCGCCTCCGACTTGAACATCACGTCGGCGATGACGATTTTACCGCCGGGCCTCAGAACGCGGAGCATTTCTTTAATCGCGTCCCGCTTTTCCTCGTCCGGCACGTGGTGGAAGGCGTAGGTCGTTGTCACGGTGTCGACGCTCCCGTCCGAGAGGGGAATCCTCAAGAAGTGTCCGTCGAGTGGCTCGAAGCCGCGCTTCTCCCGAACCTCTCG
>JAMONK010000041.1 GCA_027065835.1 Thermococcus sp.
GTCACGGAAACGGAAGGAGATTCCTCCGGCGAGCAGGAAAGCCCAGGCCCATAAAGCGAATCCCCTACGTATGGGGTCCTTTTTAAGATAATACGGGGTTGCAAGCGCTCCGAACACCAGCTGTACCACGCCTATCCACTTGAAGTACCCCAAAAAACTGACCTCTGTTTTTTGTATCCTCACAAAGAAGTTCCCGATGAGGGAGTGTACGAACGGTACCTTCAGATACGCGAGGTATGCCAGCACCAGGAGGGCTATTATGTAGTGCAGGTTCTTCTTCGCCCACGACCAGCTGTAGGAGGCCACTATCAGGAAGGCCGCCATGATAAAGAACACCCATCCCCTATGGGTAAAGGTGTAAACGGAAAAGACGGCAGCGAGCGCGATGAAATCAATGAGGCGCTTTGACCTGAGGAAGCGTATGAGGAACAACATGGAGAACGAGAAGAGGACGAGGCCCAGGTTCTCCGGGATGTAGAGGCTGGTCCTGTAGATGAAGTTGGGTGCGAAGGCCAGAAAAATCGTGGCGATAATGGTGCTGCTTCTATTCCCAGTGAGCTCTCTGAAGACCAGATAAAACCCAAAGACCGCAATGGTGCCATAAACCGCCGGCAGGACAAAGAACACGTAGTTGGATGGGAACAACCGGTAGACCATTGCCCCGACGATATGGAACAGGGGCGGATAACTGTACGCTTTGAGCCCCAGCAGTGAGGGGAGGTCCCGTGAGATACTGCCTATCCCGTTGTGAACCAGTCTGAGGGTTATGTCCCTGTGCAGGTACTCATCGTATGTGGCGAGTAGGAGGGTTCTGTGCGGCACCAATCTGATCATGAACGAAACGATGAGAATCAGCGGAAGACAGACTCTGTAAACGGTTTCTCTCATTTCAGACACCCCTCAAATTTTTAAGCCTCTGTCCTAACTCTATCTGGTGGTGAAGTGAAGGGGTTAAAAATCTTTAGCCTGGCTTTCTTTTCTTACCTGTTCCTCTCGGTCTACTCCAACTATTTTGACGGCGGGTTAAGGGGCGTTATCTATTCACGCGGGTTTTACCCTTCGATGGTGGTCTTAGGCGTTGTCTACGCCCTCGTCTTCTTCGGGTTCTTCGCCGTTGGGTACCGGGTGGGGTTAAGTCCCCCAGGATGGTTTTATGCGGCCCTGCTGTTCGTGATCTCCTTCTCGGAGTACCCCTTTGGGCCTATTGTCGTTGCTATGGTCATTGTTGCCGTATATTGCCTTCGGGAGCGCTTCTACCGTGTTCTTGCCCTTTACTCCATCTCAATTGGACTCATCGTCCCCCTGGTGTTCTACGCTGTTTTCGGCGTTCCCTTCCTCCACAGGAGCCTCCGCTATGAGCTTGTGGGGCCGCTGGTGGCATCTGCGTTTCTTGGAGCGGCCGGGTTGATATACATGGAGGCGTCCCTCAGGGTCAAAACGGCTGCCCTTGCCCTTCTCTCCATTGTCTTCGTCCTTGGGACCTTCAGGTCCTTGCTGCTGTTGATATACCTCGCGTACTTTCTGGATCTCTATCTGAGGGGGGCGTTTAAGGGGGATCTCCGGGCGCCGTTGGTAGGTGGAATCTTACTGGGGGTTCTCATACTCTGGATGAGTGGTGGGGTGGATGCCCTGTTGATCCGCGTGGGTTTTACCTTTCTCGTGTTTCACAACATCGTCCATCTCTCCCTTCCGTGGGGTATCTACCACGGCCGCCTGCTCCTCAGCGGAGATCCCCGGGGAACTGTGGGGGCGCTGTTCGGAACAAGTGTCCATTACACCTACTTCTTCTTTGGGCAAGCGGCGGCCGATTTTGGGCTGATGGGGGTCTTGGAGGCCTTTTTACTTGGTCTCTTTCTCAGAGATAGTGAGGATGACCCCAAGACGTTTGCGTTTGTTCTCGCCATGTTCATCTACGCCATGGATCCGGGTATAGATAACCTCATACTCTCCTTCGTCTTAGGAGCCCTGTTGATTAAGAAACTATCCTAGTGGTACAAACTGGAACTTGGTGCTCTTAAATTGTCATAAAAGGTATCACCTGGCGTGAAGGGTCTCTTGTATCTCAGTGGAGACGAAATCTTTATATCCATGGGGATGTGAGAGTATAGGTGACCATTACGCTTAGGAGGTGTTTGAATGAGTAGGAAGGCATTGAGCCTTTTGGTCGCGGTAGTGATGTTGCTTTCAGTAGTGCCAGTAGCCCTACCTTACACTGCGGCTTCGCCGACTAATACTTCCGCGGTGGCTTCGGCCCCGACTTCAATCAACAATCATGAGGCACCAACCCTTCAGGAACTGAACCCCAACGTGGCGAAGTACCTCGACATGCTCCACGGCACACTTCTCTCCTCCGGGAGGAAGGACGTTAGGCTTATCATAGCCCCCCAGACCGGTTACGGTGACCAGGTTCTTAAGGCACTGAAGGCGTTGGGGGCCAAGATTGACCCGATAAGCAAACCCAAATACGATTTCATCGTTGCGACTTTACCCACCGACAAGCTTCCGGTTCTTAAGTCCATGAGGGGACTGGCTTACGTCTGGGAGGACAAGACCGTCAAGCTTCCAGAGCCGGTTAAACCCGAGAAGGACCTCAAGGCACCGATAAGCAAAGTGACCGCAAGCGGGGCCGGAGGATACGATCCGTTTGCCTGGGACATGTACTCCATCGATGCTCCTCAGGCGAGGGAGGAGTACAACATCTCAGGATCGCACGCCCTGATCGCGATAGTTGATACCGGTGCCGACGTCGCCCAGCCGTACCTCCAGCAGACCCCGGACGGGAGGAGGAAGATTATCTACTGGCTGGACGAGACTGGTGAGGGCAACACGGACGTCAGCTACACCTTCAACTCAACCCAGGTCGTTGGGGGAACGGTGGATATCTCCCTTACAAACGTCACGCTCGACTGGGGACCGTACGCTACGTTAGTGATGAGGCCGTCGGAGTACACAACCATATCCCAGCTCAACATCACCCTCGACTTTGGCGACGTTAACGTCACCAACGGCACCTACCACTTCGGGTTCCTCCCCGAGAGGTACTTTGATCTTAACTTCGACCACAACTACGATGAGATCTACTTTGTCCTCGTTACCCCCGACAGCGAGGTCTACTTCTACCCGATTCCGCTCCAGCTCAACACCACCGACGCGGACACGCTCCACGCCATCGTCAACGGCACCCTGAACACCACGATCCTTACGGGCATGATGACCGTCCCCTCCGGAGGAAACTACACCTACGACGTCAACCTTAGCAACGCTTACCAGATAACCCCGTTCGATTCGACCGGGGACTACATCCTCCTTGGACCCGGCTCGGTCAATGACACGACCTACGTACAGTTCTCGGAGGGCAGGGCCGCGGTCACCAAGGTGGCCAACGGCACCGTCTACAACAGCATTGTCCTCTCCAAGGTCTCGGGGAACACCGTGGTCTTTGGATGGGACGGCGGTCAGCACGGCACCCACGTTTCGGGAACCGCTGCGGGTTACGGTCTTCCGGGAAGCTACTTCGAGGGCCTTGAGGGCGTTGCCCCCGGTGCCCAGCTCCTCGAGTTCAAGTCGCTCTCAAGCATTGGATATGGTGCCACCTCATGGATCATCACCGGGATGATCGACGCCGCC
>JAMONK010000042.1 GCA_027065835.1 Thermococcus sp.
GGAACACTATAGGCCTAAAGAAGCCGGCTTTTCGTCTCACGATCAACAGAGCCGTCAGGGAGGGGTGGCTCAGCGAACACATGTTCCTGATGCGCGTGAACGGCCCGAACGGCAGGAAGACCTACTTCACCGGTGCCTATCCGAGCATGTGTGGGAAGACCTCCACCGCAATGATAAGCTGGGAGAACATCGTTGGTGATGATCTGAGCTTCATCCTGCCCGTCAATGGCGTCGCCCGGGGTGCCAACGTCGAGAAGGGTGTCTTTGGCATCATTCAGGGCGTCAACCCGGAGGACGATCCGATAATCTGGGGTATACTCCACTCCCCCGTCGAGATAATCTTCTCTAACGTCCTCGTCAAGGACGGTAAACCCTACTGGAACGAGATGGGGGTTGAGATCCCAGATGAGGGGGAGAACCACAGCGGAAAGTGGTGGAAGGGCAAGAAAGATGCGGAAGGAAACGAGATACCACCGAGCCACAAGAACGCGCGCTTCACCGTTTCGCTCGAGCATTTCCCGAACGCCGACGTTGAGGCTCTGGAGAACCCGTGCGGCGTCGAGGTTGGGGGGATGATTTTCGGTGGCAGGGACAAGGACACCTGGCCGCCGGTCAGGGAGGCCTTCGACTGGAGGCACGGAGTGGTAACGATGGGGGCATCCCTGGAGAGTGAGACGACCGCGGCAACCCTCGGCAAAGAGGGGGTCCGTGCCTTCAATCCGATGGCCATTCTCGACTTCATGAGCGTCCACCTCGGTGACTACATAAGGAACTACCTCGACTTCGAGGGGAGGGTCAGGCGGACACCGAGGATATTCGCCGTGAACTACTTCCTCCGCGACGAAAACGGGGAGTGGCTCAACCACAAGCTGGACAAAGGGGTATGGCTCAAGTGGATGGAGCTCCGCGTTCACGGCGACGTTGGTGCGATAGAGACACCGATAGGCTACATCCCGAAGTATGAGGACCTCAAGAGGCTCTTTAAGGAGGTTCTCAACAAGGATTACAGCAGGGAGGCCTACGAGAAGCAGTTCACCATACGAGTCCCGGAGCTTCTCGCCAAGATAGAGCGCATCGAGGGGATCTACAGAAAGCTCGATAACGTTCCAGGAGAGTTGTTCACTATCCTTGAGGAGGAAAGAAAGCGTCTGCTTGAAGCCAGGGAGAGGTACGGTGACTACATCAGCCCGTTCGTTCTTGAAGGTGCCTGATGGCCCTTCCCCTTTTACCCCCATTTTCGTCATCTGACGAGCGGCAAGACTTTTTAAGGACGGTTCCATTTTAGTATCACCGATAATGATACAGGTGATCCCAATGGCGGAAACCGATACCGGCGTGTACGATGCAATCAGGATGAAACTGCCGCATCCCCTCAGGGGGCTTGTGGATCTGGCTTACAACTACTGGTGGAGCTGGAACAGGCGTGCCACCAAGCTCTGGGAGTACATGGACCCCGAACACTGGAGGGAGTACAAGAACCCCGTTAAGCTCCTTCTGGACCTTCCCGAAGATCGTCTCCTTGAACTTCTGCGGGACGACAACTTCATGAACCTTTACGAGCTGGTCATGGATCAGTTTGAGAGGTACATGAACCCTGAATCCACCTGGTTCTCGACCAACTATCCAAAGTGGGACAAACCGATCGTCTACCTCTGCATGGAATACGGGATAAGCAGGAGCCTGCCGATTTACTCCGGCGGACTTGGGATCCTCGCGGGGGATCACGTTAAGACTGCCAGCGACCTAGGATTACCCTTCATAGCCGTGGGGCTCCTGTACAAACACGGCTACTTCCGCCAAGAGATTGACGCGGGAGGAAGGCAAAGGGAGGTGTTCCCGGAGTACCGGCCCGAAGAAATGCCTATTAAACCGGTTCTTGACAGGGAAGGCAAGAAGCTTCTGATAGAGATCCCGATTGAAGACAGGATCGTCTACGCCAGGGCCTTTGAGGTCAACGTTGGGAGGGTCAAGCTGTACCTCCTGGACACGGACGTACCTGAGAACCGGGACGATGACAGAACCATCTGCGATCACCTCTACAACGCTGAAATGGACAAACGCATAAAGCAGGAGATCCTCCTCGGCATTGGCGGGATGAGGCTCCTCAGGGCTATGGGGGTTGAGCCGGGTGTTGTACATCTCAACGAGGGGCATCCGGCCTTCGCCAACCTTCAGAGGATTGCTTGGTACATGGAGGACGGATTGACCTTCACGGAGGCTCTGAGCATCGTCAGGGGCACGACCGTCTTCACGACCCACACACCGGTTCCGGCCGGTCACGACAGGTTCCCCGTGATGGAGGTCAAACGGCGTCTCGCCAAGTTCCTGGAGGGCCAGGATGAAAAGCTTACAGAGCTCGGAAGAGAGAACGATCAGATAAACATGACCCTCCTTGCAATCAGGACATCCAGCTACGTAAACGGTGTCAGCCGGCTTCATGCAGAGGTTAGCAAGAGAATGTGGAAGGACCTGTGGGCCAGGGTTCCGCTGGATGAGATTCCAATAGAGGGCATCACAAACGGCGTTCACACAATGACCTGGGTCCACAACGAGATGAGGAAGCTCTTCGACCGCTACATAGGAAAGGTCTGGCGTGAGCACACCAACATCGAGGGTATATGGTACGCGGTTGAGAGGATACCCGACGGGGAGCTCTGGGAGGCCCATCTGGAGGCCAAGAGGAGGTTCCTCGAACTGCTCAGGAGGAAGGCCATCGAGAGAAATAAACGGCTGGGGATAGAGGATCCCATACCCACCGTGGACGAGAACGCCTTAATCATCGGGTTTGCGAGGCGTTTCGCTACGTACAAGCGGGCGACGCTGCTGCTGACTAACCTTGAACGATTAAAGAGGATCCTCAACGACCCGGATAGGCCAGTGTACATCGTGTTCGGTGGAAAGGCCCACCCGCGCGACGAGGCCGGCAAGGAGTTCCTCCGCAGGGTCTACGAGGTTTCCCAGATGCCTGAGTTCAGGGGCAAGATATTCGTCATGGAGAACTACGACATGGGCAGTGCCCGGCTGATGGTGGCGGGGGTTGACGTCTGGCTCAACAACCCGCGCAGGCCCATGGAGGCCAGTGGAACGAGCGGCATGAAGGCGGGCCTTAACGGCGTTTTGAACGTCAGCATCTACGACGGCTGGTGGGTCGAGGGGTACAACGGCAAGAACGGCTGGGTAATCGGGGACGAGAGCACCGAACCGGAGACTGAAGCGGACGATGCCAATGATGCGGAGAGCCTCTACACCCTTCTGGAGCGGGAGGTCATCCCAACGTACTACGGCAACCGCGAGCGCTGGATATACATGATGAAGGAGAGCATAAAGAGCGTAGCCCCGCGCTTCAGCACCCACCGCATGGTGAAGGAGTACATGGATAAGTTCTACTCAAAGGCCATGAGCAACCACATCTGGCTTATGAGGGAGGATTATCGTGGTGCAAAGGACATAGCGGCCTGGAAGGACCGTGTGACGGCATCCTGGGAGGAAGTGACTATAGAAAGTGTGAACGTTGAGGACAGGAGCGGCTTGGAGGCGACGGTGTACCTGGATGGCCTAAGCCCAGAGGACGTTAAACTGGAGCTCTACTGCGGGGTGTACACCAAGGACTACGGCATTG
>JAMONK010000043.1 GCA_027065835.1 Thermococcus sp.
GGCATCGTGACGGCGAGGGTCGCCTCCGTGTGGACCCCCGTGGAAAAAAGGAACCTCGCCCTCAGGTACGGGATTGAGGCATTCAGCAGACTGCTCAGGGACGTGGACGAGAGCGAACGCTTTGAACTCGTGACCAGCACGGAGGAAATGCGGAACGTCATAGGGGAAGGGAAAGTCGCCCTGTGGGCCGGTATGGAGGGAGGAGAACCACTGGAGTCAAGCCTGGACGTTCTTGAAGTCTTCCACCGCCTGGGCCTCAGGGTCCTGACACTGACGTGGAGCCTCAGGAACTCGCTGGGGGACGGCGTCTTTGAGAGAACCAACGGAGGACTGACGAACTTCGGGGTGGAGGTCATCGGCAAAGCTGAGGAACTCGGGATCCTGCTTGACCTGAGCCACATAAACGAGGCCGGGTTCTGGGACGCCCTGGACGTGACGTCCTTCCCGGTTATAGCCTCACACTCCAACGCACGGGCGCTCTGCGACCATCCACGGAACCTCACGGATGAACAGATAAAGGCCATAGCCGAGAGGGATGGTGTGATAGGGGCCGTGGCGATCCCAAGTTTCGTGGACAAGGAGGAGCCCACGCTGGAGAGGTACATGGACCACATCACCCACATGGTTGACACGGCCGGTTACCGGCACGTTGGCCTGGGGTTCGATTTCGTTTACTACCTCAAAGGATGGAGCGGAAAAAGCGTGAAAGGTCTCGAAGACGAATCGAAGATTCCCTCCCTGGTGGAGAAGCTGCACGAGAACTTCAGCAAGGGAGAGGTCAGCGCCATCACCTTCAAGAACTTTGAGAGGGTCTTTGAAAGGGTTGTAGGCTGAACAAACGATGTTGTTACGTACATGCCAACACTATCGGGTGGTGATAACATGCCCCTTGAGGGTCTCCTCAGGAGCGTCCCTGAGGGTAAGATCCTAGTCGAGTACGAACCCACAAGACACCCGGAGCGGATCTTCCACACCATGATAAAGTTCTACCTTGACTCCGGAGACGTTCCCCTGGTCGTGGACGTGATAGACACACTCCACGTGTTCGCACAGCACCTAGCGTTTCAGGGGGTGAGCCTGCCCCTCGAAAAGATACCCGTGATCAAATGCGGCGGCAGGGTGGACCTGGGCAACATAATCGGGAAGATAAGCGTAACCGACAACTTCGAGTACTACCTGGCACAGCACGCGAGGATCGCGAGGAAGTTCATGAAGACCCCTGGAGAGGGAAGGAGGGTGACGTTCTTCCTCGGTACGGGAAAGTTCATCATGACGTTCCAGGACGACCCTTACAAGCTGGAGAACTACTTCGAGACCATCTTCAGAGGGTACGGAACAAAGGGCGACAATATAAGCATCTTCTTCGTCAACAGGGGTGTAGTCAATGAACACGCCGTGAAAAGCCTCGAACAGGATTCGAACTACGTCATCCTGGTCGGTGACGGGATGAGACTCCTGAAAGCCCCCGGGAGGGTGAAGGATGAAGCTCTCTGAATACCTTAAAAACGTGGTACCCGGGGACATGATCCTGGTGGAGCACCCCTCTATCTCGCTCGTCCCGAAGGTGTTCCACGTGATAACCGGGGCCATCGGAAGGGACAACATAATCCTGCTGGACATCCTCGACGGGATCCTGTCCATAAAGAAGGAGCTTGAGCTGGAGGGCCTGGACGTTTCGTACCTGGAGAAGGCACCCAGGCTCACCGGGAGCGGGAGGTCAAAATGGGGCAACGTGATAGGCTCCATAGACGTCCACTCGGACCCGGGGATATTCCTGAGCAAATTCGAACGCTTCTCAAGGGAGTACTACTCCAAGCATCCGGGGGTGAACTCCATAATCGTGAACCCGGAGAGGGTGATACCCCTCCACGGCATGAACCCAAGGCTCGTACTCTCCATGGCCGATCTCGCGGCGGTCTTCCTCGGAAACCGAAACAGGAGCGTGTACTACTTCATAAACCATGAAACGGCGGACGGAAGGTACCTCTGCCTGCTGGAGGAGATATTCACGAGGGTACTCCGGCTGGATGGTGAGAAACTGACCGTTGAGAAGTCCCCCAACGCAGGGGAAGAAGGGCTGGAGCTGGAGATAGGATAACGGTCAGTTCCCCTTTTCTTCTCAATCACCCCATCTGATGAACCTGGGCAGCCGAAGTATGCGGGAAGCCCTGATAATGCGGATCTCCCTCAGAAAGGAGGGACGGGTCACGAAGACCGGTCTCCTCAAACTGGGTGGAGCGTAGGAACGCCGGGACGGAACCTCCTCGACGGATTCCCCCTCAGGTAACGGCTCGGGGGGCTCCGGCCTGCGGTATATCCCCTTCCTTATGTCCTCCTCCCTGGCCCTGGCACCGTCGAGCTTGCCCCTCCTGTACGCGGCTACGACAACCTTCATCCTTCCCTCCATCTCGGCCTCGGCGTATATGGCCCGCCTCAACCTGGAGCTCCAGCCGGCCCACTCGGTGTGTCCACCGTAGCCAAGGAGGTAGCCCGCGAGGTACGCCTTTCTGACGAGGTCCCTCTCGTTTCTGACGTCTCTCAGGGTCACCCTCCGCTTTCCGCTCAGTATCATAGTCCTTCATCCCCAGCATCAAACGGCGACAGACCGTGGACCACCAGCCCATGCTCGCTGAAATCTATCAGGTACATGCCGGTCCCGTGCCGCGTTCTCCTCATCTTCAGTATCTGAAGGGCCCGGACCATCTCCCTGTCCCCGAAGAAGTAGTGGAGCATTATAACGCCGTCGGTGAGGTAGTGCTCCTCGGTGTACCTGTCAAGCTCGGTGAGCTCGGCCACCAGCATCGTCGTCGTTCCCAGGGCCTCCAGGCTCCTGATGAAGTTGGCCAGCTCCGCCCTCTTCTCGGCGGGGTTGTCCGTAGGGAACTCTATCGCCGTCAGGGGGTCTATAACGAGCCGGCTCAACCTGCCGTTCTCGGCAAGTTCCTTGATCCTGAAGAGCACACTGCCCCACGCCGGCGCCCGTGTTGAGCCCTTCCACAGGCTCTTACCCATGTCGTAAAGGATGAGCTTCCCGGACTTCACGTAGACCCACACCGAAGGATCGAACCTCGCGATATCCTTGACGACCTCGTGGGGGTCGTGAATGAGCGAGACGTAGGCCACCCTCTCCCCGCGCTTGGCGCCCTCTATCAAGAACTGCATCGAGAGGGTCGTCTTTCCGCTGCCGGGAGGACCGGTGAGAAGGTACGTTTTCCCCCGCAGAAGACCTCCCTCTATGAGGTCATCCAGCCCTTTAACTCCGGTGGGGACCCGTTCAGAGTCACTGTATGCCATGGTTATCACCTATCATAATAATTGAGGGCAAGGTATATAAAAACGTAACTGGACGAAGGTTGAGGAAGAATGGAGGAAGTGTACTTTCTGACGTCCGGGGATGCGATGCGGCTGCTCCTGACCCGCGGGGGAGCAAGGTTAAACCTGGATCTGCACAAAACCGGGAGATCATGGCTGGTCCCCCGTGAAGGGGACGAGTTCATCTTCCCAGACGGAACGAGGGTGGACGCGGGGGACGTTGAGAGGATAGCTAGGGATCCGGGGAACCTCTACTTCGTCAAGGCCGGGGGCGTTTACAAGGCCGCCATAGCCAGTC
>JAMONK010000044.1 GCA_027065835.1 Thermococcus sp.
CCAGCGCTTTGCTTCCTCGTCACCTTTAATCGCTTCGTGCCACCTGCTTATTATCAGCGGCGTTATACTGGAGTCTATCCAGCAGTCGAGGACGTCCGTTACGGGCTCGAGCTCGGCACCGCAGACAGGGCACTTCTCAACTGGAGGTTTGTCGAAGCGTGGGTCAACCGGCAGGTCCTCTTCCCTGGCAGGAACCACGTGGCCGTTCTTGCAGACCCAAAACGGGAGCGTCGTTCCAAACACACGTTGCCTGCTTATAACCCAGTCCCAGTCCATTGAATCGGCCCAGTCCTTCAGGCGGAGGAACATGTCTTCGGGGTACCAGTTTATCTCCTCCGCGACCTTCACAATCTCGTCCGTGAAGTCCCTCACCTTGATGAACCACTGGGTCTTGGGGAGCAGCTCAATGGGTGCCATACAGGAGCTTCTCTCGGTGTGCCTGAGAACGCGATGGTGAACTTTCTTCTTGTCGTATAGCAGTCCCATCTTTTCGAGGTCTTCCGCTATCTTCTCCCTCGCTTCTTCGGTCTTCAGTCCCTTGTACGGCCCGGCGTTCTCGTTCATCGTGCCGTCCTCGTTGATCGCTATGATGACCGGCAGGTTGTACCGCTTCTGCCAGACGACGTCCTGCTCGTCACCGTAAGTACAGTTGTAGACCGCTCCGGTTCCGAATTCGGGGTCAACGTCCTCATCGGCTATAACCGGCACTTCCCTCTCGAATATAGGCAGCTTTACCTTCTTACCCACAACGTCCTTGTAGCGCTCGTCCTCCGGGTGGACGAAGACGGCAACACATGCCGGCATCAGCTCGGGCCTCGTGGTGGCTATGGGGACGTAGCCACTTCCATCGGCGAGCGGGAGCTTGATGTAGTAAAGGTAACCGTCCTCCTCAACGTAGCCAACCTCGGCTTTGGCAAGGCTCGTCCTACAGCGCGGGCACCAGTAGACCGGGTGCTTGTCGCGGTAGAGCATTCCCTTTTTGTAGAACTCAAGGAGGGACTTCTGAACGGCAGCCCTGTACCAGTCGTCCATCGTGTGGTACTCCAAATCCCAGTCGGCCGAGTAGCCTATCCTGATGAACTGGTTGCGCATCGCCTCTATGGCCTGCCAGGTCCACTCAACGCACTTCTGGAGGAACTTCTCGGGCTGGTCCTTGCTTATTCCAAACTCCTTCTCGACCTTCAGCTCCGTTGGAAGCCCGTGGTTGTCGAAGCCCTGCGGGAAGAGCACGTTGTAACCGGTCATTCTCTTATAGCGCGCTATGATGTCGATCCAGGTGTGGCTGAGCACGTGACCTAGGTGGAGCGTTCCGCTCGTGAACGGGGGCGGTGTGTCTATCGCGTAGCTCGGTCTTTTCTCGTCGAGCTCGTACTTGTAGATTTTCTCATCCAGCCAGAACTTCTGCCACTTCGGTTCAATCTCGTTCGGGTCGTAGGTCTTGGGAAGCATGGGCATCACCTTTTCGGTTTTTTGAAGATGGGTTACCCTCAGAAGGGTGGCTTAAAAATCTTAGCAACGCCGGTGGTGCCGGAGTAAGGGCTAACCAAGAAGCGCGGAACGCATGGGATTCAAAGGTCGAAATCAGCGTTACGGTGGACGATAGGCACCACCGATGCCCCTAACGATGCATCGCTTTAAAAACTTTTCGAGGTCTGTCAACGGGAACAATACCAATTCTAATTTTTAAGGTGTTTGAATAGCGCTTCCTGATATGACAGCTTTTAGTTTCCGTATTCCCCCATCACCCGTTTCTTGGTCAGCTTCAGTAGGTACCACGCGAAGACTATGCCGCCGAGTCCTATGGCGAGTATCGTCCAGAAAGCCAAGGAGAGACCCAAGAAGTTGAACCTCATCAGGTCCTTCTCTATCCCGCTGTACTGAAGCGCTATGTGGATAAGCTCAACCGCATAAACCCCGAATATACCGACCTCAAGCAACTCAAGGGCCTCCCCAATAGCGACGTATCTCTTCGTATTGTCCTCAACAGCGTCCATGAGTTTTACGATGGAGTTGTCTAGGAGGGTATCCGCAACACTGACCAGTATCTCCACTTCCCTTGAGAGTGTTTCGGCAACGGGTATGGCATCCTCCACCCGCCTTCTCAGGATCTCCAGTCTCTCGTCTATCCCGAGGAGGTTGTATACTGAATTCCCCCGAAGCTCCACTATCACGCTGCTGAGTGAACTTAAGGTATCCTTTATGTACCTGAAAACTGAGGTGACTATTGAGACGTCACTTTGAAGCTCGCTTATTCGTCTGTTTACTTCCCTAAGGGAGCTTGTACCCTCCTTGGAGAACACGTTATCCTTGAGCTCCTCTGACATATCCCACGAACGCCAGAGCCTTGCAAGGGCGTTTTCCAAGCTGTTCTCTATGCTCTTCATGAACGCGTACGTGAGCAAAACCTGTTCGTATTCAAACGCATTTTCACCCACGGCTATTACACCCTGGGCCCCGATTATCATGAGCGTCCCATCTTCAAGGGTCTTTACCGTTTTAATCGAAGATAACACCTGTTTGAGTTCGAGAACTCCCTGTAGAAACTGCATCAGTGAGTTACCATCCATATTCGGCTCCATCCCCTCCGCAAAGACCAAAAAGAACTTGTCACGGTGTAGGGGCTCGTTGAAGTAGATAAGCTCAAGAAGTCGCTTCTGATACTTTGATATTACGGTATTCAGCATCCTGGAACTGTCATGAACCAGATCCGCGATAACCGAGGACACGTTGTCAATGCTGTACCTGCCACGCGAGCCACCCGCCTCAAGAAGTTCAAGACCGTAGATTATCCTGCCAAGGTTATCAACGTGCACACCGAAATGTTCCTCCTGTATATCCGCGTTGGTCTCCGAGTAGGACACGGCGCACTTGAAGTCTATGCTCCTGCTTTCCTCGCTCCTGATCACCTGGATCACCGTGGGGATGGAATCGGTTCGAAATATCATCTCCTGCGGTTCAGGATCTATAACCTCCGTCAGAATGCTGTGGGCACCTTCTCCACTCTCCGTCTCAAGCTTCTTGGAAAGCTCCAAGATGGTGTTCTCACCGAAGGGCAGCCATTCGGTTATCAGTATTCGCGTCCTGCCAATCAGGTGAATGTGACTTTTGGCCTCCATCATACCACCTCCGGCAGGTAGCTCTTTGAGGAATAGGCTACCCTTCTTATGTCGAAGAAGTCTATCTTCCGCATCCCTTCAGGAGGGCATCTGAGGTAGGCGTCCAGAACCGTTCTCCCCCTCTGTGGATGCTCAGAGATAAGAACCGTCAAGCGCTCCCTGCCGCATCCAATCTCCTCTTCCACCGCGTTCATGACGTCCCTGGATACGAACCTGCTTATCTTGGAGATACCATTGTGGAGCCGGTAGGCACCTACATCATCGTAATACTTGTTCGAAAGCTTGAGCTTCTGCACCA
The DNA here is from genome assembly GCA_027065835.1 of Thermococcus sp. Classification (GTDB taxonomy): domain Archaea; phylum Methanobacteriota_B; class Thermococci; order Thermococcales; family Thermococcaceae; genus Thermococcus. The sequence goes on from JAMONK010000044.1 coordinate 3,415, forward strand.
TGCCGATCCTTCTGAACCTTTCCAGGTCCCAGAGCGCTTCCTGGCTTATCTTTGCATACATCTTAATGCCATGGAAAGTTACAAGGCTTGGAGCGTAGTCATACTCCTCAAAGACACCTGTTTTTATCAGATGATAGATAAGTGCGTTTAGATGTAACTCTTTCACCCATAAGAACCCG
>JAMONK010000045.1 GCA_027065835.1 Thermococcus sp.
GGCCATGGCGTGGGGACAGACGGTGTTGCCAACCACCCTGACGCGGAGGACCTTCTCAAAGGAGCCGTCCTCGTTTTTGATAACGCCAACCTCAACATCGTAGGGCTCGTAGCTCATTCTTCCGCTCGCAGGGGTCTCCCGTGGTATTATAAGATGGGTCCTGATCCATACCTCCGCACGGTTGTGGGGATGTTTGCCTTCGAGATGCTTTATTATACACCTCCCCAGCTCCTCCAGGGAGGTATGGACGTTCTGAACTTCCTCCTCGATCGCCTCGCTCATCGCATCGGTGATGCTCTCGACCAGCCTGCTCATGTGAATGCCCTTCTTGTCCGCGGGGAGGTCTATGGTCACTTCAAAGAGCGGCAGAAACGTGTAAACCCTGCCTTTCCAGTTTATCCTGGCAATGGTGCGAAGGTTAGTAATGCCAACTCTGTGGAGCTGCTCCCGGATCTCCGGAACTTCCTCCTGGGTCTCGAATATCTGCATTCCTCTCACCAGGGAGGGCTGAATGAAGGGCTTTTTAAACCTAATGCCGCTACCTCAGAAACTCCATCAGGCGTTCGTAGCTCTCCTTGGCCAGCTCCAGGTCGCCGGCCTTAAGCCTCTCGGCGTATTTGGCCTTCTCAAACAGCCTTGTGAGTGCGTCAAGATCCCGTAAATCCGGAAAGATCTCGCGCAGCTTGTCCTCGTGTTCCCAATGGGTCCAGCTCTTCTGATAGGGGTAGCCGCGCCTGACGAGGCCCGCAACGACGTTCTGATACATCTTTATTATCCGCTCCGCGGGGGTGCCCTCGAGGGTCTCGTAGGTCATCCGGGGGTTGAACTTCTCTGCGAGGGGATACCCTTTAAGTTTCCGCCTTTTGAGAAGACCGTAGATAACGAAGGCCAGGAACACCAGGTAAGGAACGAGGTAAAGGAACGTGTGTATGGGCGCATCCATGATGACGAGATCGCCCCTTCTAAGGAACACCCTAAACGGCTGTATCAGGCGGTGCCCCAGTGAGAATCCGCTGTGTACCCGTCTCCTGGGTCCCCAGAGGAGGTACGCCGCGACGGCGAGGGTGACTATAATGAGAACATCGTCCCACAGGTGCCTCTTCCTGACCCTGCCCTTGGTGAAGTGCCTCTCCCCGCTCATCAGCTGTACAAAGGAGTAACCTGCGAGGGCAAACACGAGCACCGAACTGCCCCACAGCACCCATTCCAGGTTAAGGATCACGGTGGACGTTGCCGCGGACGTTGAGAAGAACATCGCCGAGAACACGAGGACGAGGACAAACGCCAGGGACGCCGTGTACTTCATTTAGTCTCGCCCCTAACTTGGGCGCTCTCAAGAAGGTAGTACACCGTTCTGAGGGGTATCCCGGTGCGGCGACTTATCTCCTTGGGTGGAACCCCCTCCCTGGCCAAGGAGTAAAGCCACGTTATAGTCTCCTCCCCGTACTTCCTGGGCCGCCCCCTGGGATAACCCTCGGGGAGGAGCTGTATCCCCATCTGGGAGAGGGCGTGAATTATCTTCTTCGAGACCTTGGGGTAGAGGCTTGGTGGGCAGGAAATCTTGCGGACGTTCGGGGCGCGCTCCAGGATGCGGACCAGTATCTCCTTCGTCGGGCGCAGGTTCACGTAGACCTCCGTAACCTCACCGTTCAGGGCACCGTCAAGCTTCTTGAGAAGCTCGGCGTTGTTCTTCGCCTTTATCTCCACCCTCACGTACCTCACCCCTGAAGAAGGGCCAGGAACTGTTTCGCCCGGTCGCTCTTGGGCATGAACTTCTCGAACTTCGCGGTATCGGCGAAGAGGGTCGTGTGAAGGCCGGAGATGACGAACTTCTCTATAGCCTCCTTAAGATCGTCCCCAGGAATGCCCAGGAGTTCCGCCACCCGCTCCTCATCGTAGTTGCTTATTCCGTAGAGGAGGACGCCACCGAGGAGATGGTTTGGCACGTTGCTTAACTCCTTCCTCCTGCCCACTATGGCACGTTCGATCTCACACTTCCGTATCAGGAGCATGCTCCCATGTCCAGTTTTGAAACCGGGTTCTCCCTTGAAAGGAAGGTCGAGGATGGAGTAGTGGCAGTCGATACAGAGTCGTATACCCGGATAAACCCCCAGACCCTCCCTCTCGTTCTCCGAGGTGAGGAAGTAGTACCTGAAGAGGTCGAGGCCCAGCTTCTCGGCCCCGTGCTCCGGATCAAGAACGGCGTATGCCAGGGCAAGGTTGTCCACGGTGTAGTGATTGTTTATAAGGACTCCCTTCGTCTTCACAAAGCTTAGAACACGCCAGCGGAAGCGCCTTCCAAATCTCCTCCTTAACTCCGCTTCTATATCCGAATCGGCGGGCAGATCCACGCGTGCTTTCTTCAGCCGATTGTTCTCCCAGTACTCAACCTCTATGCGGAGCCCGCGCATTCTGACGATGCCTTTTTCGCGGAGTTTGGACTTGATGAGCTTGAACGCCTCCCTGACGGCTATGGTGTGCCTTCCCAGGAGCCTGAGCACATCCCCCGAATACGCCAGATGGGGTATCACCTCAACCCTCCCGATCATCACCTGCTTTGGGAACGCCTTTACGGAGGGGAGGTTCTCCTGGCTGAGCTCCTTTAACCCCACAGGCTTCCTACCGTAGAAAAAAGTGTAGTTAGCATCTATTATGGACAGAGCCATCTTGTGGGCGGTGATGGCCGCCCGAAGCCTTTCAAGGGCGAGGACGCGGTTTCTCTTTTTCTTATATATCCATTGGATATGCGGATCCCTGTCGCGTTTGTCCATGCCCCTGACCGCCGGTGTACTCTCACCAACCCGCCGTGATAGATCTTCCTCAAGCTCCTTGAGGAGTGAGAGATTTTCCCTCAGGCGGTAAGAGATGGACGGGACGTCGAAGGTCTCAAATAGCCCGTCCATGTCTATCCCGATATCGTCCAGTATCTTGTTGACCTGCGCGACGAGCTCCTCGGTCGTCGTCATGGCAGCAGTTCACCGTTGCTTATCTTTTCAGGGAGGTACTTCCTGGCGACGAACTCAAGGGATTTGTTGGCAAGGGCCTGCTGCTCGATCCTCACCCCCATCTTCAGGGCAAGCTGGAACTGCCTCTGCCATTCCCTGTTCTGGAACCAGGGGTAGTTCATCTCCTCGATTATCCTCTTGTAGTCCGCAGTAGGACCTCCCTTCTTGTTGGGGGGAATCCCCTTGAGCTTCTCAGTGACGTTCTTCAGCCCGTATCTCTCTATGTCATCCATGGTCATTCCAACGAACTTCGCCTCCGGTGTCGCAAGTTTCTCGCTGAGGTAAGCGAGGTTGATGGAGCCCTGCTTTATGGTCGAGTAGATGTACCAACCGTAGGGGTCGCCATCGGTGAAGACGATAATCGGCAGGCCTTCTTCATAGTGGAGCCTGTGAATGAGCCTTCTGACTCCACGCGAGGCCTGTCCCTGGGTCGCGATGATGAGAGCTTTCTGTTTCCTGGCAAACTTTTCCTCGATGAGACGGTCTGCCATGGCCGCGGTCTCGACGACCAAGGCGTAGTCAACGTTCACCTCAACGAACTGGAGGTGTTCGACCGTTCCCGGAACGGCCCAGCCTCCCATAC
>JAMONK010000046.1 GCA_027065835.1 Thermococcus sp.
AATCTTGGATGAAAACGACGGTTATCTAACGGTTGGCGTCCGCATTAAGATGAGCAACGTGACGGTTAAAGTCACCATTCCCAGGAATGAAAACCTGAGTTCAATCTGGGAACAAAGCGAGGTCATGACAATTAAAACCATACCAACGCCAAGCGATTCCAGGGTTCGCGAATACAAGGTACACCTACGCTCCCTCAGCATTGTGGGTGTTTACAAAATAAGGGAGAGGGATGGTGCCGTCTTCAGCCTAAACGGAACCCACTACGGCCATACTTTTCTCTGGGTTGATACGAACCCAAGGATAACCCCCCATGAGAACGATACTTTCGTGATTTTTCCATCCCTGAACTGGACGATGAAGGTCAAGAAGGTATCCTCGCTGGATAAGCCCGCGAAAACATACTACGGGGAGTTTGGACCGCCTGTTGCCTTGCTCTCTCTCCTTGGGCCCCCATTCGTCATGAAGGGCATTGTGGAGTTCACAACTTGGACCCCTGAGGACTTGCGTTATGACCCATCAACTGGCATGGTGCTGTCCCCCACTACCATCTCAATACTGATATCCCCCGACCTCGCCGCCATCGGAATCCCCTTTGCGTCCTTCACGGACGAATGGGTTGCCTACGAGCAGATTGTGGAAAGGAAAGGGCCCCTATGGGCGGGCATGTTGCCTCTCTACGACACGAACGCAGAGTTCCAGAAGACCCAGGAAGTTCCTTTCTCGAAGGCAGGGACTCCGTTGAAGTATGCTTTCTGGGCGTCGTTCGTGTTCCTAGGAGTGGTTCTGTTTACAAGGTTGATGAGGAGGTGAGCGGATGGGACGCCTCGAAACGCTCGTGAGCTGGGAGTTCAACGACATCATAAAGAACATCCTTTTCCTGTCGGGCCTCGTGCTCCTGGGTATGTCAATGAAGAGGGCAATAATGTACGTGGGCTATGTGTCAGGTTTTGCCTCCGGGGCAGAGATACGGCTCTTTGGGCCCTCCTCAGCCTCGGGAACTTCGGGGAGCATACACGGCATGCTTTATCTGAGCGACGTCTGGACCCTGATGGGGTTCCTTGTCCTGCTCCTCGGCGCCTTAGCTTTCCGCTACGACAGGGACAGCGGGGTCGCGCGTTCTATTTACTCGCTCCCGTACTCCAACACTGAAATCTTTGGAGTTAAACTGCTCTCGATACTTGTTTACAGCTTCCTCATGGTCCTCTTGCCCTTCGCGTACGTCACGATAACGAGCTACGCCAGCATAGCCGGCTACATTCCGGCGATAACTTCCAATTTCCTGCGAGATGCCCTCATCCTCGTGGCCTTCCTGGTACTTTACCTCGTCGCGGTGGCGACGGTTGTTTCTCTGGCTTCACCAAACGCTTTCCTGGCCTTTATGGTGGGCTTTACAGTAATCTACGCGCCCAAAATCTTAGGACTTGGGAGTATCCCTCCGGCACTCTTTACGTACGCCCTTAACAGGTGCGGAAGCACTGACTTCACGCCCTTTACAGTCCAGTACCTCGGCTGGGGAATCGTTGTCCCCCTGCTCCTCCTCGGCGTTTCGCTGTTCCTGGTTGAGAGGAGGGATGTCGTGTGAGGCGCTTCGTAACTGTTATGCTCCTTGGCCTGCTAATACTCACAATCGGCTCGCTCTGGATTTACAGCACATACGAAACCAAGGTGGGATCCGTTGGCCCGGTCTTCCTCCAGCCAATAGGGAAACAGGGAAACGTAACGGACATTGCGATGGTCACCTTTTACACACCAACGAGCTCCCTTGTGGAAGCATCCTGCAACGGCAACGGGGTCGTTGAGGTTCACGACGCCATAACGGGTAAGCTTGTGAACAGGGAGAGCATCTACGGGCATCTAACGTATCAGTTCGTCTTGCCACGTGAAGGGGACTACCTCGTGATGAACAACGGAACCGGAAAGTTGACCTGCGCCTTTCGATTTGTGAGGAACTACCCGACAAAAGACGTCCAAGACGCAATATATGGCCTGGGAACCGTTTTTTCCCTGCTCCTCGCCGTGGTTGTCTGGAGGTGGAGGAAATGATCATCGAGGCAGGAGGCCTGAAAAAGCACTTTGGGAGTATCCACGCCCTTGACGGCGTGACGGTCGAGATTCCTGAGGGAGTCACGCTCATACTCGGCCCCAACGGCGGAGGGAAGAGCACTTTCCTCAAGCTGGCAACAGGAGTTTACAGGCCGACGGCGGGTGATATAAAGGTCTTTGGCGAGAGCCCCTGGAACAACTGGAAGGTCAAGGCCCGCTTCGGCGTCGCCTACGACCCGCCGGCGTTTCCCCAGTTCACAACCGGCAGGGAGTGGCTCACCCTCTTCGCAGAGAGCAAAGGGTTTGGGGAGGAAGAAGTCGAGAGGGTTGCGGAGCTCTTTGAGGTAAAGTCATTTCTCGGCAATAGAATAAGTGGCTACTCCTCGGGAATGCTGAAGAGGCTATCGCTTGCACAGGCTTTCATCGGAAAGCCGGAGCTTATCTTCCTCGACGAGCCCCTCGCCAACATAGACTTCGACAGCATGGAAAGGGTTATTGAAATAATAGATGGGATGAGCGGAAAAACGAACTTCGTGGTAATCAGTCACATCTGGGAGCCAATAATTCCCATTGTGGACTGGGTCGTTGTCATAGGTAACGGAAAGCTCGTTCTAAGTGGGAAGGCCAGTGACGTGCAGAATGAAGTTGAAGAGCTGTTCAAACCCCACATACAACGTTCAATGGGGAAGGGGGCTCAGAAGGGCCCCTCTCCCTTTGGGCAGGAGGGTCGGCGAACCCCTGCCAACGGTTAAGTTTTGGGTAGTTAGATTTATTAGCATTTCCTTTACTCTTACGTGGCGATCGGTATGAAGCTCATCCATGATCCTATACATGGCCACATTGAACTCGATGAGTTCGCGCTCAGGCTGGTCGATACCCCTGAGTTCCAGAGGCTCAGGAGGATAACTCAGCTCGGACCCGCTTACCTAGCGTATCCATCGGCGAGGCACACCCGCTTCGAGCACTCCCTTGGAACGTTTCATCTGGCCAAGTGGATACGCGGCCACAACCCGGAGATCGAGGAAGGTGCGGTTTACGCAGCTCTGCTCCATGACCTCGGCCACTACCCCTTCTCCCACACGCTTGAGCCCATTTATCCACCGCACGAGGAGAACACACGATGGATGATAAAAAGCGGGGAGGTTGGCGACGTTGTCCGCGAGCGCTACTCCCTGGGGGAGTTCTTTGAGGTCCTGAAACATCCCCTCGTGAGCGGCGATATCGACTCCGACAGGATGGACTACCTCGTGAGGGACTCTTACTACACCGGTGTTGCCTACGGTCTGGTTGACCTGGAGCGGCTCGTGAGGACCCTCCGTTACGACGGTGAAAACCTGGTGATAGGAGAAAAGGGCATTATGGCCGCTCAGTCCCTCCTCCTAGCGAGGAGCATGATGTACCCCACCGTCTACCAGCACCACACCTCCAAGATAGCCGGGGCGATGCTCGTGAAGGCCGTTGAACTTGAGGGGATCCCGTATACTGAGATTCGCAGCATGGATGAGATAAGCTTAGTGGCGAGGCTCAGAAAGAGT
>JAMONK010000047.1 GCA_027065835.1 Thermococcus sp.
ACTTTCATGACGCGAGGGATGATAGCAGAGAACGGGGGAAGGGAGCAGTTCACGTACTACGTCAAATTCAGCCAGCCGGTGGGTCTCTTCCACGTTCAGCTTACCATCCCAAGGGGCTACGCGGTGCTTTCCCCCATAATCCCTTCTCCGGATAAGGTGGAGAGCTCCACGAACCGGCTTCTTCTCGAGTGGAGCCGGAGGTACGTTAACGCCGGCGACGAGTTCTATTTCATAGTGGGATTCTCCGGGAAACTCGCGGTTCCTTCAAGGCCATCCCCCCTTGTTTACGCTGGCCTTTTTATCCTCGGCCTCGTCCTGGGCGGCGCCGCGGTTTACGGCTACATACTCCACAGGGAGCGGAAGCGCGAGGAGATGAAGGAGCACCTGAGAAGCGACGAGGAAAGGATAATGGCCATGCTGGATGAGGGTCCAATCCTTCAGAGCGAGCTGGCGGAGAAGCTGGGTGTTTCAAAGGCCAAGGTCAGCATAATCCTGCGTGAGATGGAGGAGAAAGGGCTGATAACCCGTGTGAGGGAGGGCAGGACTTACCGGGTATTCTTAAGGGAGTGATGGTCCCGTGGTTCCAGTCCTGAGTGCTATCATGAGTTGATAACTCGCCGACGATGGACGGTGAACAGCCCTCACAAGGACCCAAGAATTCTCGATGTGTGAAAACTCACCGTTGTAACTGGCTACGAGATGCTCGGCAGGTTGAAGAAAACCGGTTGGGTTCGTCCTCCCTGACGCTGCCTCTCCGAAAGAACACCACCTTTATAAACGCCTCCCCTCTTCTTCCCACTGGTGAGAGACATGGAGGAATGGTTTGTCTGTTCCGAGTGCGGTAGCGATGACGTTGAGGTCATCAAAGAGCGGGGGAGGGAGCTGACGCTTCGCTGTAATGAATGCGGCAACGTCTGGCACGTAACCCTTCCGAAGCTCGTTAAAGTTCCGCTGATAGTCAGCAAACACGAGAGGAGCTTCAAGACCTTCGCAGAACTGCCGGAAGGTGAGGAAATCGCCATTGGTGACGTGGTTGAGACAGAGGATGACGAGGTTCGGGTAACCGGCATAGAACTTGAGGGGGAGAAGCGCGTCGAGAGGGGCACAATTGGGGAGATAAAAACTCTGTGGGGAGAAAGCCTAACGTTCCCAAAGGTCATCGGAGTCACCATCTACCTGCCCCATGGAGAGACCCAATCCTACAGGGTTAAGGTGGGCAGGGACGAGGAGTTCGTGGTCGGGGAGGTGCTCGAGGTCGGCGGTCGCACCGTGAAGATCGAGAAGATAAAGACAGAGACCAAGATGCTCCGCCACGGCAGAGCAACGGCGAACGAGATCACCAGGATAATAGGGCGTCCCATTCGGGCCAAGGCCCGGAGACAACTTGAACTTTACCGGGGCTATCAAAAGGAGAAAATGGCGTAATCTCAAACACCCGCCACTCCCCTGCCCTTGGCCTTTTCTCTCCCTCCTCGCTGCCCCATCGAAATCCTTTTAAAGAGTCTCCCAGAATTGAGCACGCAAATTCGATGAACGATGAAGTTTCGGAGGGATGAATGATGGCAAAGCCAAGCTACGTCAGGTTTGAGGTTCCGGGAGAGCTTGCCGAAAAGGCCCTTGAGGCAGTTGAGCTCGCTCGCGATACCGGAAGGATTAGGAAGGGTACCAACGAGAGCACCAAGGCGGTTGAGAGGGGTATTGCCAAGCTCGTCGTTATCGCCGAGGACGTTGACCCCGAGGAGATCGTTGCCCACCTCCCGCCGCTGTGTGAGGAGAAGGAGATTCCGTACATTTACGTTCCGAGTAAGAAGGAGCTCGGCGCGGCCGCCGGCATTGAGGTTCCCTCAGCCAGCGTCGCTATTGTGGAGCCGGGCAAGGGCCGCGAGCTCGTTGAGGAGATCGCAATGAAGGTCAGGGAGCTCATGAAGTGAGCTCCTTCCCCTTCCTTAACCCACGGAAAGGTTTAAGTTCACCGCTGCGAGGAGATTTTTAGGTTAAGGGGTGTGAGAAATGAGCGATGATGGATATCCAGCAGAGGTTATTGAGATAATCGCCAGGGCCGGTGTCACCGGTGGTGTTACCCAGGTCAAAGTTCGCGTCCTTGAGGGTCGTGACAAGGGACGCGTCATAAGGAGAAACATCAAGGGCCCGGTTCGCGTCGGCGACATAGTCATCCTCCGGGAGACCGAGCGTGAGGCCAGGGAGATCAGGGCCAGGAGGTAATCGAAATGGCCAGGTGGAACGTCTGCTCCTACTGCGGAAAGGAGTTCGAGCCGGGAACGGGCAAGATGTACGTCAGGAACGACGGCAGGGTCCTGTTCTTCTGCTCGGGCAAGTGTGAGAAGCTCTACTTCATGGGCAGGAACCCGAGGAAGCTCAAGTGGACCAAAGCCTTCGAGGAAGCCCGTCTCCAGAGGGCCAAGAGGAGGAAGTGATTTCTTTCTTTCCCTTCCGTTTCTGACTTTCCCCCGTTTCTTGAGGTGGGTTTTCCAATCCAAAAACCTATTAAGCGCGGTGCCAATTAACTTCGGTGTTGCCAATGGCCGAGAAGAACATAGAGCGGACACTTGTTATACTCAAGCCCGATGCGGTCGTCCGCGGGCTGATGGGCGAAATAATCAGCCGTTTTGAGAAAAGGGGTCTCAAAATCGTCGGGATGAAGATGATATGGATCGACCGAGAGCTGGCCGAGAAGCACTACGAGGAGCACAGAGGCAAACCCTTCTTCGAGCCACTACTCGACTACATCACCAAGGCCCCGAGCGTCGTCATGGTGGTTGAGGGACGCTACGCCATAAGCGTCGTCAGGAAGATGTGCGGCGCCACCGACCCGAAGGACGCGGAGCCCGGAAGCATAAGGGGCGACTACGGCCTTGACATCGGGGATTCGATATACAACATAGTCCATGCCAGTGACAGTCCTGAGAGCGCCGAGAGGGAGATAAACCTCTACTTCAAGCCAGAGGAGCTCTACAGCTACTGCAAGGCGGCGGACTGGTTCTACCACACCCACGCGAGGGCCAAGAGGGAATACCTCGACACTATGGACTGCCTTGAGAGGTAATGGGGAGACTAATCCACGACCAATCCTCGCCCTTTTCTCTTCTTCTCCCTGAAGAATTCAATGTACTCTCCTGCAAGCGATTCACACTCCCTCCCTAAGGCCCTTTTCGTCAGTGAAACCGTCAGCTTCAGGGTTGCGTAGTAGGAGAGCAGGATGATAATCAGGAGGATCAACGCCGTTGTAATGCCTCTCCCGAGCAGGATTCCGACGGGAGCGGCCAATAGGTAGAGCGCGTGAAGGAAAAGGTTGAGCTTTAAGCCGGGTTCGGGAACCCCCGCGATGCATCCTACGAGCTCCCGCCACCGCGGAAATTCCATGATTGAACCCCCAATCAGGAGCGTTCCCTTAACCTTGTAAGCGCCGTAGCTGGTCCCATCGGTCAGGCATCCAAGCCCGAGTTTTCCAGAAAGCTCCCTGAGCTCACCGGAGCAGGGAACGGCCTTAATGGCCCAGAATGAATTTTTTGAGCCTGCCCATG
>JAMONK010000048.1 GCA_027065835.1 Thermococcus sp.
TCTGCCGAGGTCCACCGTGAGGTTCCTGTGGGGCTCCTCAACGCGGTAGTGGGCGGTTATCGAATCAACGACCACAAGGGAGAACTCTCGGTTTATGGCTTTCTTCAGCCCCCCTATAACACGGCGCTGCTCCTTAAAATCCATTGGGGTGAACAGGAGAAACCTTCCAAGCGATTCTTCCGGATCCAGTCCCCTGGCCCTGGACATCTGAGCCAGTCTCTCCGGTGAGAACCCCCCCTCCGTGTCAACGTACGCCACCTTTCCTCTGCTTAGGAGGGCGGCCTGCACCGCGAGGGTTGTTTTCCCGGTGGCGAAGCTACCGTAAACCTGTGTTAGGACCCCTGGGGCAAAGCCTCCCCCCAGCAGTTCGTCAAGCGATTCAATACCTGTGGTGAGCATTCTCTCACCGTCGCTTCAGGGGGAAAACTCCTCATAGGGTTTCATGATCTTAAGGAGGACCCACACACGCTTCTTCCGTAGCTCCTCCTGCAGTCTCTCAACGTCTGCTGTTCCGTAGACGCCGTAGTGCATGGGGATGACTATGCGCGGCCGTATATCCTCTATTATCTGAACCGCCTCCCTCTCGTTTGCGGTGGAGCGCCCGCTTATCGGCACCATCAGGATGTCCACCCTACCGCGCAGCTTCCCCATGTGGGGCGTTGCGTAGGTATCGCCGGTGTGAAGGACGTTCTTCTCCCCCTCTATCAGGTATCCGAGGGGGTACTGGCTGGATGGATGCTCCATGTAGAACGCCGTTAACTTGACCCCGTTTCCAAGGTCAAGCGTCTGGCCCTCGCGTATCTCCTTAACGTTGGTGATTCCATCGCTCACGGCCATCATGTAAACGGGCGGTGGTCCTATGACGGTGGCGCCCCTGAGCCTGGACAGGAGCTCAACCTTTCCGTAGTGGTCGCTGTGTTCGTGGGTGATTAAAATGTAGTCAACCTTTCCTATCCGATCATCGTCAACATCTGGATACGGGTCGATCAGGATTCTCACGCCGTTGGTCTCGACCCAGAAGCACGCGTGTCCGTACCAGATAATCTTCATCGGGCATACCTCCAGACCCCATTGGGTGAGGTGGACTTAAAGTTTTTGCCGGCCCCCCACGTTGGTTTTATAAACCGAAACGTTCTTTTTTCTGTGATGTCGGCGATGAATAAGCGCATCCTCATTCCCCCGGTCGCCCTCCCGGTTATCGGTCTCATGTTCCTCGCTCTCCTCCTCCTGTTCCTCCTGTTTTCTAGCGTAGTTGCGGCTGCTTTCTCAAAGCTTGGGATTCCACCGACTGTCGCCCTGCTACTGTTTCTTTTCTCGATCCTCGGCAGTTTCATCAACATCCCCATAGCCGAGGAACGGACGTACGAACCGGTACTGCGGGTCAGGCAGGTCGTCTTCATGGGGATACCGTACCCCGTTCCTTACCTTGATGTGGAGGAACATCGAGTTGTAATAGCTGTTAACGTTGGGGGTGCCCTCGTCCCACTTAGCGTGGTCCTGTACGAACTGACCCGGGTATCTTTACTGGGGGAGACCAGGCTCCTCCTCAACATCGCTATCTCGGTAACCATCGCGGCGTTCCTCAGCCACGCGTTCTCCCGTCCTGTTCGTGGGCTCGGTATCGCGATCCCCACCCTTATACCGCCCATTATTGCCCTGGTTCTAGCCCTGATATTGGGTGGAAGCAACCCCCCACTCGTTGCGTACACCAGCGGCACGATGGGAGTTCTCATAGGGGCCGACTTGATGAACTGGGACAAGATAAAGAGGCTTGGTGCCCCGATGGTTAGCATAGGGGGTGCGGGAACCTTCGACGGTATCTTCTTGGCGGGGCTGATAGCACTCCTACTTGTTTGACGTGTTAATGTCATAGTCGGATTTTTAAGGATAAACCTTCCACATGCCCACGGCAAGTATGGGGGTGATATCATGATCGTCGTTGGTTCGGGTGCGATTCATCTTAGGGATGAGCTGGCAGCCCTCGGTGGGGAGATCGGCGGAATTGAAATAAGGAAGTTCCCTGACGGGGAGAAGTACGTCCGCGTTCTTGGAGACGCCGGCGAGGTCACGGTGGTGAGCTCAACTTTCTTCCCGCAGGACGAGCACATAATCGAGCTCCTGCTCATCGGAGACGCCCTGAGGGAGAAGGGGGCTGAAAAGCTCCGCGCGGTCGTCCCGTACTTCGGCTACAGCAGGCAGGACAGGGTCAGCAAGGAGGGGGAGCCCGTGAGCGTTAGGGCCGTAATGCGGGCTCTCGGCCTTTACTACGATGAGCTCTACGTCTTCGACCTTCACAACCCCGAGACCCTCAGGTTCTTCCCGGGTAAAGGGGTCAACCTCTTCCCTGCCCGGGCCATCGCGGAGTACTTCTCGGAGAAGCTCGGGGATGGGGTAGTGCTCGCCCCGGACAAAGGCGCTCGCGGGAGGGCGGGGGCGGTTGCCGAGAAGCTCGGCCTCGCGTACAGCCACTTCGAGAAGAAGCGCATTTCCCCAACGGAGGTTGAGATGAAGCCGGTCGATGTGGACGTCGGGGGCAGGAACGTTCTCATAGTGGACGACATTATAAGCACCGGAGGAACTATGGTGAAGGCGGCAAACCTGCTCAGGGAAATGGGGGCAAAAAAGGTTTTCGTGGCAGCCACCCACGGCGTCTTTGCGGAGGGGGCGATAGAGCGCGTAAGCAAGGCCGTGGACGAGCTCGCGGTCACGAACACCATACCCACGCCGGTCTCGAGGATAAGCATAGTGCCCGAGATAGTGAGACTGTGATGTTCCCATAACCTCTATTTCATTTGGGGTGAGACGTTTGGCCCAGCTTTCCCAGTTGGGTGTGCAAAAATTTTGCCGTTTTTATGTCTAAATTTGTGCATTTTATTGGAGCTTTTTAACAGTTTCTTTTTCAAAAATATCGTCGGAATGCCCTTTTGCAAAAATTTTGTATCAGTGGGGTTCACCGCTATTGGGTGGAGCGCCCGAACAGGGTGCGACAAAGCCCAGGTGCCAAGACGGCGGCGTCGGGGGGACAGGGTGCAAAGCACCCACAATGAACCCCGCCCTCCAACCATGGGCACAACACAATGCGCTCCCAAGGAAACTCCGGAAGGAGGGCCCCTTGGGGGTAAGGCAGGCCCGACATCCCGACTAAACCCCGGACGGATATTTGGTACTTCCCCCTGAGGGAAGTCCCACCGGCCGTACTCCTTGCTCAATTCCGGTTGATCCTGCCGGAGGCCACTGCTATGGGGGTCCGACTAAGCCATGCGAGTCATGGGGCGCCTTGCGCGCACCGGCGGACGGCTCAGTAACACGTCGGTAACCTACCCTCGGGAGGGGGATAACCCCGGGAAACTGGGGCTAATCCCCCATAGGCCTGAGGTACTGGAAGGTCCTCAGACCGAAAGGGGCTTTGCCCGCCCGAGGATGGGCCGGCGGCCGATTAGGTAGTTGGTGGGGTAACGGCCCACCAAGCCGAAGATCGGTACGGGCCATGAGAGTGGGAGCCCGGAGATGGACACTGAGACACGGGTCCAGG
>JAMONK010000049.1 GCA_027065835.1 Thermococcus sp.
ACGGTGCCTCACCGCTCTACGTCGATCAGCCGGAGCTCATCAAGGGCAAGCGCGTTCTCGTCGTTGAGGACGGTCCGACCCTCACCCACGGCGGCATGAAGTACGGCGCCGGTTACATCGCTGCAAAGAAGTACGGCGCCAAGGAGATCATCGACCCGAGGCCCTACGCCGTCGGCTCAATCGTCGACACCTACAAGAAGTACAGCCACCTCGACGTCATCCTGCCGGCCATGGGATACGGCGAGAAGCAGATCAAGGAGCTCGAGGAGACCATCAACCGTGCAGACGCCGATGTTGTCGTCATAGGCACTCCAATCGACCTCAGGCGCGTGGTCAAGCTCAACAAGCCGGCCGTCCGCGTCCGCTACGAGCTCGAGGAGATAGGCGAGCCGAAGCTCAAGGACGTCCTCAAAGAGTGGGTTGAGAAGTGCGAGAAGCTCAAGAAGTGATTTCTCCAGATAAGGAGAAAGCCTTTTATTTCTTCCCCTCGTTTTCATAATGGTGGTCTCATGGACGAGATGGCATTCTTCGGCGCGATATATGCACTCGGCCTCCTCCTGATGATCCTCCAGCTCGGGGCTCTCGTGTGGGTGATCTACGACGTCTTCACGAAGCAGAAGAAGATGCCAGACATTGAGAAGGTCCTTTGGGTTGTTCTGGCGTTTCTATTCACGGTCCTCGGGGCGCTGGTGTACTATCTCGTGATCAAACGGGAGGGCAAGTACGAGGAGAAACCACTGGAGCCTCTGGAAACTCAAGAGGAACCCATAGTGTACTGACCGGAAGCCTTTTAGGGATGAGTACCAACTACCACTGCCCGGGGAGTGCCGCCGAAGGCGGAGCCAATGAACTTGGGCGGGTTATTACCCCCTTTATCGTCCATCTTCGCACTTCACAAAATATCTCTCAACATCCTCGGGGAACCAGGGAATGAATTTCATTAAGATACCTCCTTTTGTTGTATTTACATTTGGAGAATTTAAGCTTTTGAGCATCGGATATGCACTCAAAACCGCCTCTATTTAACCATAGGAAATTAAGAAACCTAAAAACTCACTCCCCCACAACCTGCACTATGACACGCCGGTGCCTCGATCTGACGTCGAGCTCGACGAAGAAGATCTGCTGCCAGGTTCCGCGCACGAGCCTGCCGTTCACCACAGGAAAACACTGACTCGCGCCGAGAAGTGTAGCACGGAGGTGGCTGTGGGCGTTGTCGTCTATCCTGTCGTGAAGGTAGCCTTTGCCCCGGGGGATAAGCTCCTTCAGTGCTCGCTTGAAGTCCTCCAGAAGGCCAGACTCGTGCTCTATCGTGACTATCGCGCCCGTCGCACCGGGAACAAAGACCAGAACCTGACCGCTCCCTATCCCAGACTCCCTGACGATCCTCTCAACTTCCAGGGTTATATCAACCAGGTCGATCTCTCCCCTCGTTGAGAAGTGAAGCTCCTCCGTGTGAACCCCCATACCATCACCGAACAGAACTCTGGGACAGGACCTATTAAGTTTGCGGCGACGTCGTGGGTGGAATGTACTCCATAAGCCTTTTGAGCTTTTCAACCACTTCAAACGGATCCCTGCCGAAGATATAAACCATGGGCTCCACGCCATGTCCTCCCCGATCGATCACCGCATCGTAGATATCATGGGCGAAGGGCCTCGTGATCTCTTTTACCGCGTCCTCTCCTTTTCTCCCTCCGGTCTCCACAACAGCCACCCGAAATCCAGCTTTCTCTAGGGCGGCCCGTACATCACTATCGTATCTGATGTTGAGGACGCTTCTCAGCTCGGGCCGGAATTCGGCGAGTTCCACAAGGATCCCCGAGGTAAATCTGCTCGCCCCAAACTCCGGAGGCAGGGCATAGGGCTTTCCCTTGGCTTTGGTGATCCTTCCCGGAACAGCGGCGACATCCTCCAGTCCCCTCGGCGAGGGCAGGGCGTAGGCAAAGTTGCTTCTAACCTCCGGGATGAGCCCTGAGAATGCCTCAAGCCCCAAAAGGTTGCGGAGGGCGAGATCGAGCTTTTCAAGGACATCGCCACGGTCCCTCCGTACCGAGTATATCGAGCGGCATGCCTCCTCACTGATGCCGGCGTATCTCGAATAAAATTTGCAGAGAAACCCGCTCTGAAACAGTTCCACAAGGCGTCTGGAGAGAAGAACCGTGGCCTCTTCCTTACTCCCACCGTAGAGGATGAATTTTGAAATTTCCTCAGCCACATCCTCGATTTTTCTGGCCAGCTCCTCAGGCGGCTTTTTGTACTTCCCCGCCAGATACTTGCTGACCATGGCCTGGGTTATGCCCAGGTAGTCGGATATCTCGGACTGCGTCATTCCGGCGCGGTACAACATCTCAGCTATCCGGGCACGCAGAAACGGCATGACCTCGTCCGCTATGTAGATGGCGGGAGTCCTCACCATGATCACCCTTAACAACTCGGTTATTAAACTCTACACTCAGGGTTTAAATCATTGCCGTTTACAGGTTTATGTTAAAAAAGGCTTAAAAACCCATCGCTTTTTACACCAGAAGGGCTTCTATGAACTGGAAAGGACGCGATGTGATAAGCGTAAGGGACTTCTCCAAAGAGGATATCGAGTTTGTTTTGAAAGTTGCCGAAAGGCTTGAGAAGGAACTCGAAGAAAAGGGCTCACTCGACTACGCGAAGGGAAGAATCCTCGCGACGCTCTTCTTCGAGCCATCGACAAGGACAAGACTGAGCTTTGAGAGCGCCATGCACCGCCTCGGCGGTTCGGTCATAGGCTTCTCATCAGCGTCAAGCACGAGCGTCAAGAAGGGCGAGAGCCTGGCCGATACGATAAAGACCGTCGAGCAGTACAGTGACGCCATAGTCATACGGCACTCGATGGAGGGAGCGGCGAGACTAGCCGCGGAGGTGGCGGATATACCCGTGATCAACGCCGGCGACGGGAGCAACCAGCACCCGACCCAAACTCTACTCGACCTCTACACGATAAAGCGCGCCTTCGGGAGGATTGACGGTCTCAGGATCGGCCTTCTCGGCGACCTCAAGTACGGAAGAACCGTTCACAGCCTCGCGGAGGCTTTAGCCTTCTATGACGTCGAGCTCTACCTGATTTCACCCGAGCTCTTGAGGATGCCGAAGCACATCATCGAGGAGCTCCGCGAGAGGGGAGTTAAAGTTCACGAGACGACCGACCTTGAGGGGACAATTCCGGAATTAGACCTTCTCTACGTGACGAGAATCCAGCGCGAGCGCTTCCCGGACGAGGAGGAGTACCTGAAGGTCAAGGGTAGCTACCAGGTGAACTGCGAGCTTTTGAAGAACGCCAAGGAAAGCCTCAAAATCATGCACCCGCTCCCGAGGGTTGACGAGATTCATCCCGAGGTGGACAAGAGCGAGCACGCGCTCTACTTCAGGCAGGTTTTCTCAGGCGTGCCAGTTAGAATGGCCCTCTTGGGCCTGACTCTGGGGGTGCTCTGAAATGCCCGAGCTGAAGATTGAGGTCATACCAGAGGGAACGGTCAT
>JAMONK010000050.1 GCA_027065835.1 Thermococcus sp.
CAGCGGGATTCCCTACTCGGAGGGCCTCATAAAGAACCGTTACATAGGGAGGACGTTCATAACCCCGGGCCAGTTCTACCGCGAGCTGAAGGTCAAGCTCAAGCTCTCGCCGGTGAGGGAGGTAATAGAGGGCAAGAACGTCGTTCTTGTTGACGATTCAATCGTCAGGGGGACGACTATGAAGCGCATCGTCTCCATGCTCAGAAAAACCGGCGCGAGGGAGGTTCACGTCAGGATAGCTTCTCCGCCGATAAGATACCCGTGCTACATGGGGGTCGACATTCCGACGAGGCACGAACTCATAGCGGCCTTTGGAAGCCTTGAGAAAGTGAGGGAATCCATAGGGGCCGACAGCCTGTCTTATCTCAGCGTCGATGGGCTGAAAAAGGCCGTTGGGAGGAAGGATCTCTGTCTGGCATGCCTCACCGGTGAGTATCCGGAGTGGGCTTTCCGCTTCTGAGCTTTCTCAGCCTTGCCGCGGAGAACTTGAGCTCCGGTGTTCCGGCTTTGTTTAGAGCCGGGCTCGTTATTTTGTTCGCCTTGAAGTGGAACGGGACCGCGACGAGGCCCGGGGGAACACCGCCGAGCTTGGCCCTCATTCTAATCTTCCCGCGCCTCGTCTCAATCTCCACCCAGTCGCCGTCGTGGATTCCAAGCCTCTCCGCGTCGCTCCTGTTTATCAGTACCTTGGGCTCTCCCATCAGCCTGACGAGCGAGGGGCTCCTGAGGGTCATTTCGCCGGTGTTGTAGTGGCTTATCAGCCTGATTGTGGTGAGTATGAAGGGGTACTCGTAGTCCGGCCTCTCCCACGGCTGCACCTGCTCCACAGCGATGAACCTGGCCTTTCCGTCTGGCGTTGAGAACTCCCAGGTGTGGAGCCTCTTCTTTGGAAGGAATACCCCATCGCCCGCCTTCAGCTCGTCAACGCTCCTCTCCTCCAGCGAAGGGAAGAGGCGGAAGTACTCTGCCGTTATCTCTTCAACGCTCGAATAGTTGAACCCGGGCAAACCGAGGGCCCTGCCGAGCATGGTAAGTATCTCCCAGTCGGGCTTGGAATCACCCATCGGCTCGCAGACCTTGTGGCTCCACTGGATTCTCCTCTCGCTGTTCATGTAGCTGCCGGATTTCTCGCAGAAGGCCGAAGCCGGCAGGACGTAGTGGGCGTAGCGGGCGGTCCTGCTCATGAAAACGTCCTGAACGACGAGGAGGTCGAGCTTTCTGAGGGCGTTTCTCACCCGGAGGAAGTCCGCCTCGCCCACGGCAGGGTTTTCCCCAACTATGTAGAGCGCCTTGACGTCGCCACTCTCTATCGCCTCCCAGAGCTCCGTGAGGTAGAGCCCGCGCTCCGTTGGGAGGTCTTCCACGCCCCATATCTTCGCCACGCGCTTCCTGAACCTCTCATCGGTCAGGGGGACGTAGCCCGGCAGGAACTCACTCAGCGCTCCCATGTATGCCGCTCCCTGAACGTTGTTCTGACCGCGCATCGGGTAGAGGCCACCTTTTTCACCGATGTAGCCGAGGAGCAGGGCGAGGTCTATAACTGCCATAACGTTCTCGACGCCCGAAACGTGCTGGGTGAGCCCCATGCCCCACATTATCGCTCCGCTTCCGGCTAGTGCAAATGTTCTCGCAACTTCGCGGATCGTTTCAGCTGGAATTCCGGTTACCTTCTCCGCGTACTTTGGCGTGTACTTCATCACTCCCATCCTTACCTCTGAGAAGCCAACGGTTCTGGTTTTTATGAAGTCCTCATCGTAGAGTTCCTCCCGGATTATGACGTTCATCAGGGCATTTGCGAGAACTATATCAGTTCCAGGGTGGATGATGAGCTTGTGATCCGCGAAGGCCATCGTTCTGGTTTCCCTGACGTCAACGACGATTATCTTTGCCCCGTTCCTCTTGGCCTTTAGAATGTAGTCCATGACAACGGGGTGGGTCTCGGCGGGATTGTAGCCCCAGATGAGTACTGCCCCGAACCCTTCCAGGTCTTCGTAGGGGTTGGTCTGTGCCCCAGCTCCAACGGTCATCTTGAGGGCGTGAACACTCGCCTCGTGGCAGAGACGAGCGCAGTTGTCTATGTTGTTGGTGCCGAAAAGCCGCGCAATCTTCTGGAGGAGATAATTCTCCTCGTTGCTCACCTTCGATGAGGCTATGAAGGCGACGGCATCCGCCCCGTACAGCTCGCGGATTTCAAGGAGTTTACCTGCTATCTCTTCGATTGCCCTTCCCCAGCTTATCGGCCTCATTCTGGAGCCTTCACGTTTAAGAGGGCGCTTGAGCCTGTCCCCTGAAAGAACGAACTCAGTCGCGTGGAGACCCTTGGGGCAGAGCTTGCCCCTGTTGGGCTCGCCACGGTGGGGTTTAACTTTCATCGTCTTTGGATCAACG
Organism: Thermococcus sp.; assembly: GCA_027065835.1. Lineage (GTDB taxonomy): Archaea > Methanobacteriota_B > Thermococci > Thermococcales > Thermococcaceae > Thermococcus. Next base: position 2,389 of record JAMONK010000050.1, read on the forward strand.
AGAAGCCTGCACCCGAAGCCGCAGTAGGGACACACGACCGTCTTGGGCTCGTCCACCATACCACCTGTAAGCAAATAAGCGGCAAAAATAAAAAGCTTTCTCGATAAAATTGATGAAATATTGTTCAAATTATAACGCCTTTTTCAGGAAGTACTCGTGAACCCTCGTGTCGTCCGTCAGCTCTGGGTGGAACTCGAGACCGATGACGTTGCCGGCCTCGACGCCAACGATCCTGTCGCCAAGCCACGCTATCGGCTTCACCCTCTCGCTGAGGAGCTCCACTATCCTCGGGGCGCGGATGAACACGCCCGGAAACGGCTCGTCGCTGAAGGCAAGCTTTACCGGCGCCTCAAAGCTGTCCACCTGCCTTCCGTAGGCGTTTCTGTTCACCTTGACGTCGAGGAGTTCGAGGAACCTCTGCTCCGGCGTTGCCCCGATGACATCCTTTGAGAGCATTATCAAACCGGCGCAGGTACCCATAATCGGGAGTCCCTCTTCGCCGAGCTTTTTAACGGGCTCAAGAAGACCCGTCTTGACCATGAGCCTCGATATCGTCGTGCTCTCGCCACCGGGAATTATGATTGCCGAGATTCCCTCGAGTTGCTCCGGTTTCCTGAGCCATATAACCTCGCCTGTGACGCCGAGGTTTTCCAGGGCCTTTCTCGCCGCCTCTATGTGCTCGCTGACGTCTCCTTGGAGGCCTATAACGCCCACCTTGACCATTTCAACACCTCCAAAAGAGTGGAAAAGGGTTCAGACGCCCCTCTCCTCAAGGCGAACTTCTAGCTCCTCGATTTCCTGTCCCTTCATCGGCTCGCCGATTTCCTTGCTTATCTCAACGAGAACGTCGGGCTCGTCCCAGTGGTTGACGGCCTCGACTATGGCCCTTGCCATCTTCTCTGGGTTGGAGCTCTTGAAGATGCCCGAGCCCACGAAAACGCCGTCCATACCCATCTGCATCATCAGCGCGGCGTCGGCGGGTGTGGCGACTCCACCGGCCGCGAAGTTAACGACCGGGAGGCGACCGAGCTTCTTTATCTCGAGGAGAATCTTGTAGAGACCCTCGACAATCTCGCGGTGGGTGTAGTGGCCGTAAACAGGCTCGTTTTCGAGGAC
>JAMONK010000051.1 GCA_027065835.1 Thermococcus sp.
CACGAACCGAAACACCTCCCCGATGGGCATGTTCCTCTCACTGTAAAGGGCAACTACCCTACCGTTCAGGTCAACGGCCCCGATGCCCACGGTTATCCCGGGGTCTATGCCGACTATGATGCTCCGTCGCTCCCTCACGGCCTCCTCACCCTTAAGGGGAGCAAAGCCCAGTTCCGCCCTCTCAACGGGCTTTATCCTGACCTCAACGTCGCCCCCTCTCATCGGTCTTATCAGACCGGCCAGCTCCTCCCTGCTAGCGTAAACCTTGAACTCCCCCTTTGAAAGCCCGTAATCCTTTTCCTCAACTTCAAGGTCGAAGGGCACTTCGGCCTTCCTGAGCCTTTCCTCTATCGCCCGCACCTTGTCCCGGATGAGGTTATGAACGCGTTTTCTGTATCTGTCCTGACTCCACCCACCTTTTCCCGGGCTCCTCCCGCGGGTTACCGTCACCAAGACCTCATCCTCAAACGCGAGAACCTCGTAACCGACCCCTTTGGAGGCCAGAAGGGCGGCGACCTTTGCCTCCTCGTAGGGATCGAACTTGTCCGTTACCCGTATACCATGCTCCTTCGCCAAGCTCCAGAGCGGACGCTGCTCCCCCGGCCGCCCGGTGACCTGAACAAGTTTTGTACCGTTGGGCAGGGAGCGAAGGAACTTTCTCACCTCACCCCCCAGTTCGGTGATACTGTCCATGGCCACTATATCCGGCCGTTTGGATTGTATAAAACGGAGAAGACGGTAAAGTGTAAACTCACCCTTTTTCTCGATTCTTCCATTGAACCAGCCGACCACGGCGAACTTCTTTGGGTTCTCGCTTACTATGTCCACCCCAAGGATCAGAATAGGCATCACCCTTCCGGAGGCTCTCCAAAGGGGGTTCAAAAAGCGGCTTAAAAACCTTCCCCACCCCGCAGGGAGGTCTCAACGACGATTTCAAACGCCCGCACTATGGTATCGAGCGCCATCGAAGGCCGCGGTTTGTCGAGGGCCTGCTCGTGGCTGAAGGGCACGTGAACGAAGCCAGCCTTCGTCTCCATACCTGCCACGGCTATAGTATGAAGTGCCGTGTACATCGCGGCGTTGCAGACGTAGGTTCCGGCGGTGTTGGAGACAGCCGCAGGGATCTTGGCTCCCCTGAGGGCGCGTACTATGGCCTTTACCGGCAGCGTGGAGAAATAGGCCGCAGGGGCACCCTCGAAGACCGGCTCATCCTCCGGAACAAACCCCTCGTTGTCGGGCATCTTCGAGTCCATGATGTTTATAGCAACCCTCTCGACGGTTATGTTCGGCCTCCCACCGGCCTGACCGGTTAGGATCACGATGTCCGGTTTCTCCTCAACGATCAGCTTTGGGAGAACCTTCCGGACGCCGTTGAAGGTCACCGGAAGGCGGCGCTTTATTATAGTGCTCCCACTCGTCCAATCCGGAAGCCTCGAAACTGCCTCCCAAGAGGGGTTGAGGGCCTCGCCCCCGAAGGGTTCAAAGCCAGTTATCAGAACCTTCATACCACCACCGGAAAGGTTAGCTTTTTAGGGTTTAAAAACTACTCCCGCCGAGGGGTGAGGATGAGGTACGACGTTCTGATAATAGGTGGCGGACCCGTTGGGAACTACCTGGCCAATCTGCTCGCGAGGGACTTCGAGGTGGCCGTGGTCGAGAGGAAGGGCTCCTTTGGAGGAAAGGCGTGTACGGGAATAATAGGGGCCGAGAGCTACGAGAGGCTGGGGCTTCCCGAGAGGGCCATACTGAACAGGTTCAGGGGAGCAACCTTTTACTCCGGGATACAGAGCTTTCAGGTGGAGCGAAAGTCCCCCCAGGCGTACATAGTGGACAGAAAAATGCTCGAAAAAGAGCTGGCGGAGAGGGCCGTTAAAAAGGGGGCCGAGTACTACATGGCGACAAGCTTTCAGGGCTTCAAGGATGGACGGGCCGTACTCCAGCACCTCGGGGAGACGCTGGAAGTCGAGGCGAGCCTCTACGTTGGGGCGGACGGTATCACGAGTGCCGTTGCGAAGGCTATAGGGGCGGAGACCCGCGCGGAGATACTCCCCGGCTACGAAGTGGAAGTGGTCGGGGAATTCAGGAAGGATTTTGTGGAGGTGTGGGTGGACAAGGGGATGAACGAGGAGTTCTTCTTCTGGGTTGCCCCCCTCAGTGAGAACCTGGCCAGGGTCGGCACCCTGGGGAGCATCGACGCCCTCGGGAAGTTCATGAGGACCAGGGGGCTCAAGACAACGTCGATAATTGAATTCAAGTCAGGAAGCGTCGGTTTTGGATGGAGGAAACCCTGGGTGTCAGGCAACGTCGCCCTGGTGGGAGACGCGGCCCTCCAGGTAAAACCAACGACCGCCGGTGGGATAGTCTACGGGATGCTCTGCGCCCATTCACTCAGAAGGGCTCTCCTGGAGGGGCGTTTGAACTCCTACGAAAGGGCCTGCTCCTTCGTGAGGAAACAGATCTCCTTCGGACTCCGCTTCAGGAGGGTCTTCAAGGGACTGAACCAGGAGGGGATAGAGAGGATCTTTGAGGTTCTTGGGAGCAGGGAGGCAAGGGAGATTTTAGAGGCCCATGCTGACTTCGACGACCACCTAAAGACCGCAAAAGCCGTGATGAGGAGGCCCCGTCTCCTTGCCGCACTGCTGAGGATAAGCCCGGCGATAATAAGGGCACTCGTATGAGGTGATTCTATGGCAACTTGGAGGATGGGGCTAAGGGAGGAGTACCTCAGGGCGATAGCCGAGGGCAGGAAAAAGGTGGAGGGAAGGCTCTACGATGAAAAGAGGCAGAAGATAAAGCCGGGCGATGAGATTACCTTCGAAAACCGGTTGATGTGCGTTGTGAAGGATGTCCGGGTTTATTCCTCTTTCAGGGAGATGCTGGAGAAGGAGGGCATCGAGAACGTTCTTCCCGGGGTCGATAGCATCGAGGAGGGCGTCGGGGTGTACCGCCGCTTCTACTCAGAGGAGAGGGAGAGGAGGTACGGGGTTGCCGCCATAGAGATCGAGCCTATCGGGTGGATCGGGAAGCCGCCGAATAATCGGTTGAAAAGTTAAAAGGTTCCGGATCAATTTAACATGGTGCGCAACGTGAAAGGAAAAATATTCCCCCCTCTCATCCCGATTTTTATCATCGGGTTCATATTGCCACCCATCTGGGCCACTGCAGCCCCCGCTGGGGAAGCGGGGTACTACATAAACGAGTATCAGCTCAGGAGCCTGAATCGCCCCTGGGACTACGGAAGCCCCTCCGGATGGGACGCCTTCAGGGAGAACGACGCCTTTTACCTGGCGTGCCTCAAAGTTATAGCCCTCACGCGAAGCGGCTATCCGAGGAACTCGATGGAAGTTCAATGGCTGGTGGAGTGGATTAAGTCGAGGCAGAGCGAGGACGGTTCCTTCCCGGCTATAATAACCAATGACTACCCAAAGCCGGATTCGGAGTGGTTCTACTGGGAGTCATCCAAATCAGCCGGAACCGGACTGGCGATTTT
>JAMONK010000052.1 GCA_027065835.1 Thermococcus sp.
AGGAGATAGAGACCTTCGCGAGGGAATTCGCGGGTAAGAGAGGGGTAATCCACATAGGCTACGGCTTCCAGCGCTCCCTGGCCGGCGGGGAAGCTGTCAGGGCGATAGCAATCCTTCCGGCATTGGTGGGCCATCGCTTCGGCTTCATCTACGACATGAAGACGATAGACAAGTCCTATGCAGAGGGCGCATTCCTGAGAACGAAGCCTGCCAAGAGAATCCCCCAGATGAAGTTTGCCGAGTACATCGAGAGGGGAGAGATAAAGTTCCTCTACATCTACAACTCCAACCCCCTCGCGAGCCTGCCGAACCAGAACCGGCTGAGGAAGGCTCTGCTCGAAAACGACGTGTTCGTAGTTACGCACGACATATTCCTGACGGATACCGCGCTCTACTCCGACGTCGTCCTGCCGGCAAACACTTTCTTCGAGAGGCTGGACATAGCGGAGGGCTACTACCACCGCTACGTTGCACTTAATGAGCCCGTTGCGAGGCTTTACGGGAAGAGCAACAGCGAGGTAACGAGGCTTTTGGCTGAGGTCCTCGGGATAAAGGAGCCCCACCTCTACGAGAGCGACGAGGAGGTAATTCAAAAGGTCCTCGAACTCAACGGGCTGAGCTGGGAGGAGCTGAAAAAGAATGGCTTCGCCAAAGTTCCGGAAAAGCCCCGGAATTGGGAAACACCGAGCGGAAAAATCGAGTTCTACTCTCAGAGAGCAGTGGAGAGGGGTCTAAGTCCGTTTCCCAAGTACAAGAAGTTCGAAGGAAAGTATCCACTCCGCCTGCTCACTCCAACTCACAGGATGACGATAACCAGCCAGTACCACAACACCTACGGCATGGTTGACCCCAGTCTCTACATCAATCCGGCCGACGCTAACGAGAGGGAAATTAAGGACGGTGACGCCGTTGAGGTCTTCAACGAGTACGGCAGAATAAGGACGAGGGCAAGGCTCAGCGATGACGTTCCTCCTGGAGTCGTTCTGCTCTACAAGGCGTTCTGGGTTAAACTTCTCGGATGGAACGCCAACTTTCTGACGGCCGATGAAACCGTCAAAAAATACGGAAACGCTTCGGCATATCATTCAACATGGGTCGATGTAAGGGGAGCTGGATGAATGGTCCTCCATTAAAGCTCCAGCTTCTCCAGCTCCCTCTGCATCATTGCCATGTGCTTTTTGGAGTATGCCGATGGCTCAACGATGGTGACCAGGGTTCCATTGTACTTCATTACGGTGTCCTTCATGGAGAGCAGGAACTTAAACGCGTTTTCAAAGCCGTTCTCTATCATGAGGTACTCGAAGCAGTCAACCACCACCAGGGAGTGACCCGTTTCGAGGTACCTTCTGACGAGATCGAGGAGAATGCCCATGTCTGTGGGGGATACCGCCATGATGTTCTCGCCCATCTGGCCTGAAGTGGCCCTGGTCACCCAGAACACCGGAAAGCGTGGTTTGATGTCCCGTAGATGGTTCCTGGTTATGAGGATTCCGTTTCCGCTGGACTGCATCTTCCTGAGAAGGACGTTGAAGGTTTTCTTGCCGGTGGAGTAGAAGGCACCGGCGGGAAGCTCAGTTATAGGCATCTCCGGTGGCTTTACCTGTAGAAACGCGTATTTGATCATCCCTATGAACATCATCGCCCTAAAAAACGCTCCCAGTCCGTAGAGGTAGGTGGCCAGGGGGGTTCTAATCGTCAGCGGGTACGTGAGGTTGATCACCCCAAGCAGAAACGCCCCGATTGGAAACAGGGTGGCCATCGTCTTCAGACCGACCTCCTCCTTGATGAGTGAATAACTCAGGATCATCAGGGAGAGCCCCATGAACGGAACCGGAAACGCCATGAAGATCAGGGGTGATGCCCCCAGAAGGGTGGCGAGGAGGACGTAAGTGGGACCGGCTATAACGCACGTGAGTATCAGGAACTGGTTTCTCCGGGCATCGAGCTGCCTCCTGAGGGAAAAAGATGCAGCCATTAAGAGTATTCCGTTGAACACGGCCATTATGGACATGAGCGGCAGTAATGCAGTCGGGTTTGGGTTCCAGCCGAGCTCAGAGACCACCTGCTTCTGTGCGAGGGCCGCCAGAAAGTCCATCCAGAGACCGAGACTCAGAAAGAGCATGAACCTCTCGTTTCTCTTCCCCCATCTGTAAGTGGCGAGGCCCCACGTGGAAAACCGCATGATTATGTTTAGTATCTCCAGCATATTCTAACCTCGCGTTCTTGGGTTCAGGTTAGGGCCTATTAAGGTTTCGTCCCGACATAGTCACGCGGGTGTCCTGGAAAGAAAACATGAAAAACGCGGCCAGGAAGACACCGGAACCTGACGTTGATGGGGACATCACAGCCCCTCCATCCTTTTTAGGACTATCACCTTGGCCTCGTCTATGGCCAGCATCCACACGAGGGCGTAGCCCCAGATGAGTCCGGCGAGTTTCCATCCTATAGGCGTCACGAATACACCGTAGACCACTATCAGGGTAGCGAGGAGCTTGGTAATCACCGCCGACCAGAACAGCAGACCGCTGGGATATGGTCTCTCCCAGAGGTGCCCCCTGGCCCTCGTGACGAATATCGTGAGATGGCCTGCGACGGCCAGTTTGAGGAAGATAAACGACTGGATCTCAGGTCTGCCGAGAAGGAGAACCCTATCGGCGATGTAGAACAGAAGGAACGAGCTCACCACTCCAACGAAGCCGAGGAGCGTTGAGAGGACGAGGACCTTGTACATATCCCAGCGGACGGGTTTGCGTGGAGTGACCACGTTGTCGTACGCTATGGCCAGTATCGGGGCGTCGTTGAAGAGGGCCAGCAGGACTATCATGATGGCCGTTATCGGGTAGAAGTTGAAAACCAGTATGGCGAACGTGACGAAGAACAGCACCCTTATCGTCTCGGTTATCCTGTAAACAACGTAGCTCTCCATCCTCTGAAAGATTCTCCGTGCCTCCTCGACGGCATGGGCTATAACCGAGAGGCCGGGCTGGAGGAGGACGACGTCGGCCGCCGCCCGCGCAGCATCTGTCGCCCCCGAAACCGCTATGCCGCAGTTGGCCTTCTTCAGCGCGGGGGCATCGTTGACGCCGTCGCCGGTCATAGCCACCATATGCCCGGTTCTCTGAAGTGCGTCAACTATCCGGAACTTGTGCTCTGGAAAGACCTCGGAGAACCCGTCGGCCTTCTCCACCAGATGCTCCACCTCGGAGTCCCTCTTCGCCTTGAGAAGCTCCGTCATAGAAACTATCCTCGTTCCGAGGCCCAGTATCTTGGCAATGTGCCTCGCTATGGCTATGTGGTCACCTGTGACCATCTTAACGTTGACGCCGAGCTTTCTTATCGCCCTGATGGCCTTCGGTGCGTCGTCCCTCGGCGGATCAAAGAGGGGAATTATTCCGACGAACTCCCATCTCTCCCCCTTTGTCCTGGCCACGCCCAGTGCCCGGTAGCCTTCCTCGGCCAACTCATCAACTTTTTCGGTTGCC
>JAMONK010000053.1 GCA_027065835.1 Thermococcus sp.
GAGCAGATCCACGACCTCCTGAAGCAGATATACAAGCAGAACCGCGGAATTGTTCGGGCTCACTCTTTCGGAATGCACCACCATGGCCGGGGCTGACTTCTCCACTCGGCTTTCTTTTTATTTTTTTGTTACGGGGCTTTTCTAGGGTCGATACTTAATGTGGGCCTTTAACGGAACTTTTTTATTGGAAGAACCGAACGAAGTCTAGAGTCTAGAGGAGGGGCAGGAGATGCTACCAGGAAAGGTTCCGCCAGAGGTTCTGGAAAGGCTGATATTCACCCGTCTCGGCGTCAGCGATGAGAGGGTTCTGATAGGTTCTGGAAAGGGCATAGACGCGGCCGCAATAGAGTTCGGTGACCGCGTTCTCGTTGCATCAACGGACCCCATAACGGGGGTCGAGGAAAACATCGGCTTCTACGCGGTCCACATAAACGCAAACGACGTTGCCACTTTCGGCGCGAGACCGCGGTGGTTTCTGGTCTCCATACTCCTCCCGGAAGCGGCCGATGAGTCAACCCTGGGGAAGATCATGAGGGAACTCCACGAGAACGCGGCCAGGCTCGGTGTTTCGATAGTCGGAGGGCACACGGAGGTAACGCCGGGTCTGAACAGGCCAGTGGTCGTGGGGACGATGATGGGTGAGGTGGATCGGGAAAGGCTGGTAACGTCAAACGGGGCCAGGCCCGGAGACGCTCTGATCGTGACGAAGTGGATCGGGCTTGAGGGCACGTCGATAATAGCCCGTGAGAGGGCTGAAGAACTGGAACAAACCTTCGGAAAGGAGTTCGTCGAACGGGCAAAGGGGCTGATAGACCTGATAAGCGTTGTTAAAGATGCCCTGGTGGCCGCCGGAATAGGTGTCAACGCGATGCATGATCCAACGGAGGGTGGAATCGCCAACGGGCTTCACGAGATGGCCGATGCCGCGAATCTGGGGTTCAAGGTGTATGCGGAGAGGATACCCATTAGGGAGGAAACCCTGAAGATCTGCGGGTTGTACGGTCTGAACCCCCTGGCCCTCATAAGCTCCGGGACCCTCATGATAGCGGCCCCGAGGGAGAAAGCCAGCCGGATAACCTCCGCCCTCGAAAGAGAGGGGATCCATGCCACTGTTGTAGGGGAGTTCGTGGAGGACCCGGACGTCAGGATACTCGTCGGAAAGGACGGAGAAAGGAAACTCCCCCAGCCCAAAAGCGATGAGCTGTGGAAGGTCCTCTAAAGCTCAACGGAGATCCTCAGTTTCTCCTCTTCCTCCAGCGTTTTCAGGATTTCAAACGCCTTGGCCGGGGGCAAATTCAGTGCCCTGAGGTGCTCGTAAGCCCGCCGTATCTCCGAGCGTTCCGGCTCAGACGCCCTGCGCTCCATGTACATCAAAACCGCCAGAAGAACTCCCCTGATGCTCTGCTCCTGGAGGGGCAGGAGCTTCCAGCCGTTTTCGTAAACGTACGCTGCCTTGGGGGTATCCGTCTCCGAGATCTCGTCTATTGGGAGCAGGTTCGAGGAGTTGGCCGTCAGATAGCCAACGAGGATCTCCTCGGGATAGCCCTCCTTCTTGAGGCTTGAGAAACTGAGCTCCAACGCCTTCAACAGGGAGGAGCGACGCTCGATTCCAGTAATTCCATCCTTTGAGAGAAAGGACAGCTTCAACACGGACCGCTCAAGCGGCTCGGCCTCCAGGTTGACCTTCAGAAGAACGCGATCGCTAAGGCGCGAACCCTCCTCAAAAGCCTTTATAACTATCCAAACAGCCCCGTTTGTGAGGATTCCGTACCTGACCCCGGCGTTAAAGCAGTACCTCCCAAGCTGGCGTAGGGGTCCCTCGTTCTTCAGTATGTTGACACCCAGGTTCTTGGCCTCCACGAAGGCAAAGACCGATCCGTTCAGTATCAGTGCATAATCGGCCCTACCGTCCTCGGTCCGTTCCTCGGGCCGGACTTCCTCAGGGTTGTTCCAGTCCCACCCAAGTGCCTGGAATATCTCGCCGAGGAGGTGCTGCTTCACCGCCTCTTCGTTCTTTTCATAGAGGTTTCTGTGTGCCCGCATCCTCCGGGACACTCTGAGAACCGCACTCCTAAGTCCGTCCATGTGTACCACCGGTCCCTCTGGACTACACCCAACAACCTAAAAGCTTTTGTGGTTGAGTCCAAAAACCAAAGGGGATTGAAATGTGTCGGATACTCTTTGCAGCTGGAGAGGGAGAGCGGATACGACCCCTTCTGGATGCACTCGTGAACGCATCAAAGAAGGACCCGTACAAAGAGGCCAGGGGAAGGGGGAGCCAGCACAAGGACGGATGGGGGTACCTGCTCATCAGGGATGGAACGGAAAGGTACTACAGGTCGGTTAACCCGATGTTCCATGATATAGACGAGATCCAAACCCTCAACGAGAGGCTGAACGGTTTCGTGGTCTTGATGGTCCACGCACGGGCGGCCAGCCAGGGAAGCGTCGGGCTCCTGAACACACACCCGTTCGCGTTCTCCTCCCGGAGGGGTTTCAGTTTCTGGCTACTCCACAACGGGGACCTAGACAAGGAGCGGCTGGTCGAGATGGCCGGGTTTGAGAGAGGGGACCTCGCGGAAGTTTCTGACAGCTATGTACTGGCAGCTTACCTATGCAGGCACCTGGGGGGCACGTCGAAGGAAGACGTGATTGAAGCCTATCGGGAGGCGGTGAAAGCCACCAGGACCTCGTTCAACACTGTGACGGTGTTCCAGGATACCTCGCCGGAAATCCGCGCTTTCATAACAGCGTATTCAACGGAAAACCGCGTTAAGGACCCCAAGGACTGGGACTACGTCAAGATACTGTCTCTGGAGGAGGATGGCCTCTTCGCTATTGCCTCCTCAACGGTGGAGCTTTACCATCCCGCGGATTGGCGGGTTCTCAAAAACGGAACCGCGCTGTACCTCCGTATCAACCCACGGGAGAGAAGGGTGGACCGCATCATGGAGAGCCTCTGAAATGTTATATACTCCTTTTCCCAGAACAGTATCACGGTGATCGCATGGAGAGGGACACCCCCATAAAGGTCTACATGACGAGGAAACTAATCGGCGTTTCTCCAGGAGACTCGGTAAAACAGGCGTGCGAGATAATGGTGGAATTCGATATTGGCTCCCTCGTCGTCATAGAGGATAACAGGGTCGTTGGGTTCTTTACAAAGAGCGACATAATAAGACGCGTCGTCATCCCGGGCCTCCCGAACTCAACCCCCGTGAGGGAGATAATGAGCAGCGAATTGATAAGCGTAAACAGCAACACCCCCCTGAGGGAGGTTCTGGACCTGATGGCCAAGAAGGGCGTAAAGCACATGCTTATCGAGGACGACGGAAAGATCGTGGGCATTTTCAGCCTGAGCGACCTCCTCACCGCCAGCAGGAGGCGGCTTGAAACCGCCATAGCCGCGGAGTGATACGCATGATACGGATAGCCCACATAAGCGACACACACATAACTAGCGATGCGGCCTACA
>JAMONK010000054.1 GCA_027065835.1 Thermococcus sp.
TCAGCGGACCAGGTGGTTCAGGGAAGCCTCTAATCGGCTACATCTTCGCATCCGGCTGGCTCAAAAATGGAGGGGCAGTGGTATTCCTCTTGACAAGCACGACCGTTGAGTACCTCCAGAACACGATGAGGCTCCTTGGGGCAGATCTTTATAAGTATCGCAGTAGAGTTTTCTTCATTGAGCTCGACCCCACAATTAAGGGAATGGAAATCGTTTCAGATGGACACATCAAAGCTAACTTCGTGAAACCCGACGTCTGGGACGAGGCTATAGCGCTTGGGAGCGTCTACCTCAGCAACTCCCATCCGCCCTTAGGCACCATGGTGGTAGGCTCCGCACTGAACCTGCTCTTCTTCTCGCCGACCTATGGAAGGGCCATCCACGAAAAGATTAAGGGGGCACTGAGCATTGATAAAACGAAGACGTATTTCCTGACCGTGAACACCGACGTCTTCAGGGACATGGTGGAGGAGCTGGAGAAGGTAGCCGACAACCTCATGTTCAGCAGGATGGAGAAGCCGATGAGGCTCTTCCTGAGGGTCGAGCGGGTGAAAGGCGCTCCCTTCGAGCGGAAAGAAATCGAGGTTCCTCTCTCGAAGGAAATCCTTGAGGAGATTAGGAAGGAAGCGGAGAGGGGCAAGAAGAACTTGATTCCGGCGATAAAGAGGCTGTGAGGTGAGAGCATGATTTTAATTGATGAGTACTTCAGGCACTATCCCGCACGGAAGAAAGTTGCTGAGTTCCTTCTAAGACACGGCATAAACGTTCGGGATGGTTTGCTGTACCTTGATGATGTTGAGGTTCCCACGAGTTCAGTGGCAAGGGCCGTTGGCGTGAGCAGGAAGGTTGTTTACCTCACCGCTGAGACCATTGAGTCTTCAAGTGCCCTCCACCTTCTCTTTGAGAAACTCAAGCCGGAGCTAAGAGTAGAAGATATGGCCCCTACAATGGGGTGGGAAACCCTGGAGGTGGAGGTGAGCGGTTTTCCGGGGAGGGTTCTCAGCGAGATTCTTGATCGCATAATTGCCACAGGAAACGAGGTCATCTCGGTTACCCTAAGAAATTTACTTGGTGAAAAGACCTATCTGTCAATTGTTATGGAGAACCCGCTTCAGGGTGGAACTCTAAATGAGATCAGTAGCGTCCCTGGGATAAAGAGGATTCTCGTGAAAACCCCCGAAAGGGATAAGATGAAGCTCGTCTGCACTTTCTGTGAGGTTAGATACTGCCCAAGAAAACTGGAAGGTGGTGGTAATGGGGAGGACTAGAAATGATATCATCAAGCTTCCCCTTTGGGATATAGAGGAGCCAAACGCCAGGATTCACCTTGAAAGGAACGAGAACCCTTTCGATCTGCCGCCAGGGCTGAAGAAGGAACTCTTCTCCGAGCTGGCACAGATTCCGCTGAATCGCTATCCTCCCACGTTTCCCCTTGAAGTTGAAGCAAAGGTAGCCGAAACCCTCGGCCTCTCCTCCGAAAACGTTCTGCTCGCCAACGGGAGCGACGAGCTGATAGGCCTAATCCTCAAGCTCTTCGAGGGCGACCGGGTAGTGATAAGCTCGCCGACGTTCGGGATGTACTCCTTCTTCGCAGCCGTCGAGGGGCTGAAGGTTGAGAACGTCCCCCTCGGCGAAAACTTCGAGCTCGGTAACATCGAGGCCCACGCGGAGAACGCGAGGGCCGTCTTCATCTGCTCCCCCAACAATCCCACCGGGAACGTCCAGCCTCGGAAGAGGATTATCGAAGTGCTTGAGACGGGGGCGCCCGTGGTGCTCGACGAGGCCTACGCCGAGTTCTCGCGGGAGAGCAGCGTCGGCCTTGTGAAGGACTACGACAACCTGATAGTCCTCAGGACGTTCTCGAAGGCCTTCGGCCTTGCCGGAGCGAGGCTCGGCTACGCGGTGGCGAGCGAAGAAACTATGGGACAGCTCAGGAAGCTCCGGCCCCCGTTCAGCGTGAACTCGCTCTCCCTCGCGGCGGCGGGCTTCATGCTCAACCACCTCGACTACGTGAGGAAAATCGTCCGCTACATCGTCTCGGAGCGCGAGAGGCTCTACCGTGCCCTCAAGCCTTACGCCTACCCGAGCGAGGCGAACTTCCTCATGATTGCCATTGACGCCCATGACTTTCTCCTTGAGCACGGGATTGCGGTTAAAAAGCTCTCCGGAAGGCTTGAGGGGTACGTGAGGGCAACGGTCGGCAGAAGGGAGGAGAACGATGTGCTTCTGGATGCCCTGCGGGAGTTTTTGGAGGTGGTCTTATGAGACTCGTAATCTTAAACGACAACGCTCCCGGGGAGGGGTTCATCAACGACTGGGGCTGGAGCGTCCTCGTCGAGGGAAGGGGCCGCTTCCTCTTCGATGCCGACACGAAGGAAGAAGTCCTCCTCCACAACGCGGAAGTCCTTGGCGTTCCCTTAACGAACCTCGACTTCGCGGTTCTCAGCCACTGGCATTACGACCACTACGGTGGCTTTCCGCTGATTGGGAGGCTGAACCCGGGGCTTGACCTCTACGCCCCGCCCGCCGAGTCCGTTCCAGGTTGGGGGCTGAACGTGATTTCCGCTGGAGGTGCGGGGGAGCTCTTTCCGGGCGTCTGGACCTCGGGTGTCATCGGCTTCGAGCAGGCGGTTGGGGTGGAGACTCCCTCAGGCCTTGCTGTGATTGTCGGCTGTTCCCATCCCGGGGTAGACATGCTCACGAAAGAGGTTCTTGAGGTTTCCGGGTATGAGAAAGCGCACCTCGTAATCGGCGGCTTCCACTACCCGTCCAAGGCCTCCCTTGATAGGCTCGCCCATTTAACCGAGATCATAGCACCGGCCCACTGCTCCGGTGGTGAAACCAAAGCCTACGTGCGGAGAGAATATCCGGAGAAGTTTTTGGCGGCGAGTACTGGAAGCGTCATCGAGCTTTAAATACCTAAGAACTCGGAGAGTCTCTTGAAGAACTCGGTTTTCCTGTGTTTCTCCGTGATGAAACGGAGGACCTTAAGTTCCTCCAGGGCCTCCCAGTTTATCTCGACTTTCTTACCTACCTCCCCAAGATCGCGGCTTCCGATTAGTGCTCTTACTATCCTCCACCCCTCCGGAAGAAGGTTGTTGAAGTACCCCTCAAGCCACTCCCCGTCGAGTGATCTCATAAAAAGCTCACCCTCCCGCGAGAGGCGATAGTACGTGTGGTGCTTGTGAACCTCGAAGGCCTTCTTAAAGCGCGCTTTGCTCCTCTTTATCGCGCTCCCCGAATCGCGCTCAATCAATCCGAGCTCGAGCAGGTCACTAACAGCGTCCTCAATCAGCCCAAGGGGCAGACCGCTGACCCGGGCCATCATCCTGGCGTAGTCCACGCCGGCCTTCTTGAGGTGGGCCAGGACGTAGAGGTGAACCGGCAGGAGCTCAAAGCCTCGGTATGAACCGGGGCGTTCTCCCTGCGTATTCCCTCCACTCATCGCCGAACCGCTCCGCTAAAGCCTTCTC
>JAMONK010000055.1 GCA_027065835.1 Thermococcus sp.
TGAGGAGCTCGGGGAACTCTACTACCTCCCCCTCTCAAAGGTCCTTGAAGGCGAGCCGAGGGACTTTATGGAGGCCGTCGCCAGAGCCCTCTTCTCCACCGGAGAGCGCTACGTGGTGAAGGGGCTCTTCGTCAGGGACTCCAGGGAGTCGCTTCTCGTCTACGAGGAAGGCGGAATTAAGGGCATCCTCGTGAAGATACCCTTCATCCCCGTAATCCAGAGGGAGGTCGTGGAATACTACCTCAGGAAGCTGGATGACTATTCGAGCACGTGCTTCTCAAGGACGTAGCAGTGGAAGGTGCCCTCGAAGACCTTCTCGCCCCTCTCGTTGGAGACCTCTGCTTTCACCACCTTTTTTCTCCCGAGGTCTTCTATGACCGCTGCTCTGGCGGTGAGCTTTTCACCGACCTTGACGGGCTTGAGGAACTTGACCTCTGCCTTTCCGAGCACAACGGTTGGCTCGTTCACCGCCAGCATCGCCGCGTGGTCCGCCAATCCAAAGGTGAAGCCGCCGTGAATCAGTCCGTACTCATCGACCGCCATCTCCTCCATCGTCTGCAGTTGAACCTCTGCAAAGCCGTCCCTGACCTTGAGGGGTTCCCCTACGAGTTTTTTTGATACCAGGTTGTGGGTTTTTATCTCCATCTTTCTCACCGGGGAGGATTCTCCCGAGAACTTAAGAGGGTATCGAGGGCAAGGTTTATTTATTCTAGTGCCCTAAAAAGGTTAGGTGATTCCGTGCATCCTCTGGAGAGTGCCATTACCTATAAGGGCTCGAGGGAGTTCACCAAGAGCGAGCTCATAGGTATATTGGCGTTCAAGCTTCGTATCATGGGGGTAAAGGAGGCCAAGGCACTTATAGAGAAGGGGCTCCGGAGTGGTCTCATCGAGGAGCGCGATGGTCTTCTGGTCGTCAACGAGGAGATTCTGAAGGGGGAGATTGAAAACGAAGACCTCCTCAACGCGATGATAAGGCACGTCGCCCGCTCCCTGGGGTGGGAGGTTGACGATATTCTCAGAGAGATAGGGTCCATGCGTGAGCGCTACGGGGATCTGGACGAGAGGGTTCTCGTTTACCTGCTCGGCATGGACAAAGGTGTCGATATGTCACCTTTCAAGGATAGACTGGATGTGTGACCGACGGGGGTGATGATGTGCCAGAGGAGGCTCTCGTAGTCGTGGACATGCAGAGGGATTTCATGCCCGGCGGGGCGCTACCCGTTCCCGAGGGGGATAGGATAATCCCAAGGATCAACCGTCATATTGAGGAGTTCAGGACGAAGGGTGCGTTAATAGTCGCAACGAGGGACTGGCACCCGCCCAATCACATCAGCTTCAAGGAGCAGGGCGGCCCGTGGCCGAAGCACTGCGTTCGGGGGACGGAGGGGGCCGAGTTCGTCGTGAAGCTCCCTGAGGATGCCGTGATAATCTCGAAGGCCACAGAACCTGATAAGGAGGCCTATTCCGGCTTTGAGGGAACGAATCTCGCCGAGATTTTGAGGGAGAAGGGCGTGAAGAGGGTCTACATCTGCGGCGTTGCTACCGAGTACTGCGTTAAAGCAACGGCCCTAGATGCGGTTAAGAACGGCTTCGAGACGTACCTCCTTCGCGACGCCGTCAAGGGCATCAACCCTCGGGATGAGGAGAGGGCCCTGAAGGAGCTACGGTCTGCCGGGGTGAACCTCTTTTCCGCCCTATGATCATCTTCCACTCCTTTAGGAGGGTCAGCATCAGGTTCAGCACTATCGGGCCTATCAGGATACCCTTGACCCCCATCGTCCAGGCCCCTCCAACCATCCCAATGAAGACGAGGGTCTCGTCCAAGTTTGTGTCCTTGGCGACCAGCACGGGTCTTATGGTGTAATCCGGCATCGGTGAGACCAGGAATGCACCGTAGAGACTTATTCCAATGGCCCGGAGGTACATGCCCTCCTTGGCGAAGTACGCCGCCGCTATCAGCCAGAGCATCCAGCCTTCAAACAGGGGCACAAAGCTGAATATAAACGTCAGAAAGCCCGCAACTACGGCGGTGTAGAGGTCTGAGACCCCGAATATCAGAAAGCCCACGGTCATCAGTATGCCCTTTGCGATGTTCAGGAGGAGCCATACCCTCACCAAGGCTTTCAGGGTTTTGTTGACGTTGGACAGTATCTCCTCCCCGAGCCGTCTGTTCTCCGTGGGAAGGGATCTGCTTATGTAAGATTTTATCTCATCGGCGTACACAAGGGCGTAATAGAAAACGAGGAGGAACACGAGCAGCTGGATCAGATATCGGGGGATGGAGAACGCGTACGATGATGCGTAGTCGGCGAGCTTTGGTATCAGCTGGTTTGAGAAGTTCCCTATGAAGTCCAAGACGTTTTGGGGCAGCGGCTGCGTGAGGAGCCACGTGAAGAAGTCCTCCACATTGTGATAAAACGAGGCCGCGACCCTTGCGGACATCAGGAGAAGCTCGAAGGTGAGCGCCCCCCCGACCAAGAGCATCCCCAGCGTCAGGATTACTCCTGAAGCCTGGTTCCCAAACCTCCGTTTTAGGCGGACGTGGAGTGGATAGGCAGCGTACGCCAGAACGAGTCCGAAGAATATGGGGCCAACTAACGGTGCGACCACCCTCCACGATAGGTAGAGGATCAGGAGTATTACCGCGGCCCAGATTATCGTTGTCCCCTTCATCTTTCTCGAAGGGTTTATTAACGCCATCTTTATAAACAATTCCGGTGGACCGGATGGAAGAGGCACTCGTAGAGAAGTTTTTCTTCTACCTTCGCAGGGGGGACGGCTACCTCAAGGAGGGGCGCTTTGAAGCCGCGTACGGTTCGTACATGGATGGTCTCTACACCTTTGGGGCTTACCTGGTGTACCGGGACACGGGACTGCTTCTTCCCCAGGGACAGCTCACAGGGTTTTTAAAGAGCAGGTACCCCGAGGTTTATGGGGTCCTAATGCGCTTTTCGAACATCTCTCACTTCGAAGAATCCTCCGTGGTGGCGTTGAGGGACGAGCTTCGCCTGCTTGCCGAGAGGATGACGCCGTCGGTTTCTGATCGACATTGAGTGTCTCACGGGTAGAGGAAGTGAGGTGCCAGGGAAGACGTCATCTCCCCGTCCCTCTCCCTTTCCGGGCTGCACTGCTCTTCTCTGAGTATCCCTTCAAACGTTTCCGTCAGTCCCCTGCCAGCCTGGAACGTTACTATGATTACGCCCCGTATCTTCTCCATTTTTCCGTGGGGATACACGACGAGCCTCAGCAGGTTCCCGTCCCTCATGAGCTCAATCTTGGATATCGCCGCCCTGAGGAAGAACGCATGGTTATCCTCATCGTGCCAGGCCCCTGCGATCTCAAGAGTTCCACTGGAGTAGAACACCTCCAGGAAAGGCAGGGGATCCTTAAGGGTTGTAAGGGGCCACAACATACCGTCGTGGTACAGAACGGCACTTCCTCTCGCC
>JAMONK010000056.1 GCA_027065835.1 Thermococcus sp.
TCCTCCACGATTCCTTCTTCCGCCTTAAGCACTGGATGGTCCATGTAGAACTTGTTGAAGAGCGAGGCGAGTTCGTTGGCGTACCACGGGATGAGGTGGGGCTTGACGTCCCTGCCCGCCTGCTCGACAACCTCTGGGAACTTGGCTAGGAGCTTCACCAGTTCCTTCTCCCTGTTGGTAAGCTTTGAGAAGTCGGCCTTCTCAAGAAGCGCCTTCCA
The DNA here is from genome assembly GCA_027065835.1 of Thermococcus sp. Lineage (GTDB taxonomy): Archaea > Methanobacteriota_B > Thermococci > Thermococcales > Thermococcaceae > Thermococcus. Next base: position 219 of record JAMONK010000056.1, read on the forward strand.
CTCGGTCTCTATGCCCCTCTCCCCGGCCTTCCGGAGGATTGAGGCACAGCGCGCGTGAGCGTACTGGACGTAGGGGGCGCTCTCGCCTTCAAAGTTGAGGACGTCCTCCCACCGGAAGGTTATTACCTTGTCCGGGCTGTATTTGACGAGGTTGAAGCGAACCGCGCCGACACCGACCGCCTCGGCTATGCGGTTCTTCTCCTCCTCGCTCAGACTGGGGTTCTTCTCCTCCACGAGAGTCCTGGCACGCTGAACAGCCTCGTTGAGAACCTCGTCAACCGTGAAACCTACCCACGTTCCCTTCCTCCCGCTGAAGCTGCCCTCTGGCCTGACGACGTGCTCGTAAGCCAGATGATGGAAGTTCTCAGCACTCTCCTCAAAACCGAGGAGCTGGAGGGCGTACTTCACCGCCATCTGCGGGTGCTTCTGCTCTGCACCAATGACGTTTATGACGACGTCGGCGTTTCCGAACCTTCCCGTGAACTTCTCACCGTCAGGGGCGGTCGTCCAGGTTTCATGGTCCTCGCGCCTATCCCACGGCTTGTAGAGCATGTCCGCGCCCACCTTCCCGAACTTCCAGAGGTGATAGGCTATATCCTTGCCGGTGTATGTGGCGGTTCCATCGCTCCTCTTGAGGACTAGGAACGGGTTCTTCGTGTCCGGGAAGAGCTTCCTGAGGTCCATCACGAATGCCCCTTTGTACTTGCCATCCTCCGCCCAGAAGAAGTTCTCGTTGGCCTCGATGAGTTCGTAGGCCTCGCCGAATATACCGCTCCGCATTATGTCGCTCTCCCAGCTGAGCAGGTCGTAGGTGATGCCCATGCGTCCGGTCGTGAGCATCTGAGCCCTAACCACCCTCTCGGCGAGCTTCCTCCCGATTTCCGCTATCTCGTTATCGCCCTCTTCGAGCTTCTTCATGAGCTCGCGGACTTCTCCGTCCACCGCCGGGTTCTCCTCTATTTTTCTGTTCACCTCGACGTAGAGCAGGCCCATGACGTGGTCTATGAAGTCTTCCTTGAGGCCCCTCTCACGTAGCTCGGTCTCAAGCCTCTCAAACTCGTCCCTCAGATGGAGGTAGCCCCAGAGGACCTGTGCGAACTGGACACCGAGGTCGTCTATGTAGTTCTGGACCTCAACGCTGTAGCCGAGCTTCCTCATTATCCTCGCCATCGTATCGCCGAGGATGGAGTTCCTGGCGTGTCCCATGTGAAGCGGCTTCGTCGGGTTCACGGAGGTGTGCTCAACTATCACCTTTCTCTCCTTTCCCACCCCGCTCTCACCGTAAGCGATGCCCTTCTCAAGTATCTCACCGATCAGCTCCCGTCCGAATCGGTTGTAGTTGATGTGGAAGTTTATGTAGCCGTTCACGGCCTTAACATCGGAAACCTCCTCCGGCAACTTCTCCTTGAGCCTCTCAACGATGTCCTCAGCTATGAGTTTCGGTGCCTTCCTGAAGACCCTCGCAAGCTGGAAGGACACCGCCGTTGCGAAGTCTCCCAGCTCAATGCTGGGGGTCTCGTCAAAGAGTACGTCACCTTTCCAGTCCTTTTCACGTTCGCCCAGCATCTCATCAAGGACCTCTTGAAGGATGAGCCTTACGCTTTCCTTAACTTCTCCATATCCCATTCACACCACCGCTCCCACTTGGGCCCAACCTTTAAAAACTTCTCCCGCTAATTTACTCTGGGGGTAGGTAGTATGGAACACAGGGTGGGCGAACACAAGGCAAAGAAGGGTCTCATACGGATTGAATTCGATGAGGAGAACGGGGTTGCTAGGCACGTTAAGATAACGGGAGATTTTTTCATGCACCCCGAAGACGCGCTTGCGGAACTGGAAAGGAGACTTGAGGGGCACAGGATAGCCGAGCTGGACGGCATAATAGACGAGTTCTTTGCACTCAGGCTTGACGTGGAGACGCCCTACGTGAACTTGGAGGACTTCAAGATAGCCTTAAAAAGGGCGCTGGAGGGTGGGCGGTGAGCGAGGGAAACTCCAGGCGGTTTTCCCCGGGCAGGTCATTTCTTCTTCTGCTGGGCGTTTTCCTAGGGGTCAGCTTCCTGGGCTACGCCTTCGCGACGTTAAACAATAGCGGTGCTTTGACAGTTACAAGGTCTATAGCACAAAGGATGGGGCCCCTTTACGACTCGAGTTTCAGGAACTTCCTCAAGATATTCACGAACAACGTCACGGTTGCCTTCTTCATGATGATATCTGGGCTGTTCTTCGGCCTGGGCCCCTGGCTCATAATGGGATTCAACGGCTTCGTAGTGGGCGTGGTGGTTAGGGTAGTTCAGAGTGTACGGGGGTTCTCAATGGAGCGTATCCTCCTAGGGCTCATCCCCCACGGCGTGTTTGAGATACCGGCTCTGGCCCTGGCCGGAACCGCGGGAATAATATGGTACAGGGAGATCGTTGGGGGTGACGGGGAGGCAGGTAAAAGATTCCAGAAAGGAGCGGTGAAAGCTCTGAAGCTCTTCGCGGCCTCAGTTCTGCTCCTTCTCGTTGCGGCGTTTGTTGAGGCCTACATAACCCCCAGGGTTGCCGGTCTGAGATAGCTCCTCTATCTTTACCGTTGTGAAGGTTCCCGACTCCTCGTAGGATTCTATCTCCCTGAGCAGCACGTCCATCGGGTTCTCCAGCCCTGCGACAATGCTCCGAATGTAGGCCCGGTAGCTGCCGTTCATCTCCATCATTTCCTCGGCGGCACGGGCAACCTCCAGTGGGTCAGTTGAGTGGAACTTCAACCCCTTGGAAACCAGCCATTCGGTAACCGCCAGCAGTTTTCCGGGGTAAGTTGAGATGGTCGGGGTTCCAAGGGCTATCGCTTCCCGGTTCATCGTCCCCCCCGCCCCTATCATAAGCTTCGCGTAGTACAGAAGGCTCAGACTGTCCACGGCATGATCAGGGATTATGACGTTTGAGAAACGCTCCAGCCGCTTTTTCTGCCCTTCGGTGCGTGGGAACAGCACTATCTGAATGTCAGGGAGGAGGGGAATCACATCCTCCAGGATGCTCTTTTCAGCGTCGCCCGTGAAGTAGTTGGCCTTGATAGGTTCGGTGCGCATAACGATGTAACCGTTGCGCTTCAATCCGAGCTCTTTAAGGACGCCGTCATTCGGGGTAAAACCGTAAAGATGGGCGAGCTCAGCGAAACCGTTCAGGGGGCGCATGCCGTTGGGGTCGGCGCCGCACCTGAGAAGCTCGTAGGCG
>JAMONK010000057.1 GCA_027065835.1 Thermococcus sp.
CCTCGGCGGCACACAGCAAGGAGGACCTCCAGTACGTCCTCGACGCCTTCGAGGACCTCGGTAAGAAGACGGGCTTTTTGAAGTGAAGTACCTTCCCCTTTTTCTAATTCTCCAGAATTTTGTTCCCTATTCGAACACATAAGTCCATTTCCAGTTAAAAATCAAAACCTACAGTTTTGACATCTCTTCAAACGTCCACCGAAAAATATAATTTATTGGAGGAGCTACAATACATGGGGATAACCCGGTTATTACGGTGGTGCTTCCATGGCAGTGGTCATCGGAGTGCTCGTGGAGGTTGCTTTCATAGGACTATTCCTTATAACCGTCGGCCGCAGAAAAAAGTTCATCTCCCACTACCCCGAGCTCAAACGGTTCTACGACTATGTGATGGTCTCGTTCCTAGTGGCCGCGGTGGGCAAGTTTGTCTTTCTGTTCCTCGACCTCAACAGTAACAACCTCCTGCCCATGAGCTCCGGTCGGGTGATCCGGATAAACTCAACCGGCAACCTCCTGGTTCTCCTGGCGGCGATAATTTTCATCGCAGGATGGTGGAACCTTCTGACTGTTTTAACAGAGAGGTACGAGCTAGTGCCAGTGGTCGAGTTTACCGGGGAAGAGAACCACGAACCCCTTAAACCCAACCTCTACCTCTGCAATCTGCCCAACTGCTACCCGGTGATAGCCAAGCTCCTGCGTGGAAGGGCGGGGTTAATAGTGTCGAGGCATCCCCCGGAGGCCATAAGGGAAAGGTTGAACATCAAAAGGACCCCGGTGTTGTGGTTAACCACGGTTAGGGACAGAAACGCCGTTTCCCCCACGAGGCTCGAGTTCCTCCTCCAGACGATGGTGAACTTCATGAGAAAAACCAAGGATCCAAAGGTCATCTTCCTCGACGGCGTTGAGTATCTGATCCTGGAGAACGGTTTCGTTCCGGTCTTCAAGTTCCTGACGACGCTCAAGGATCATACAACCTTCTACAACACCATTGTCATAGTACCGCTGGACGTGGAAAGCTTGGACGAAAAAAGCCGGCATCTCCTCTATGGAGAGTTTAAGAGGCTGAAGCACGAGTGCTAAAACTTCGTCCACTCGATCTTGTAATAGACAACGTCGTTGTCCTCATCGACTACCGCCATCACCATGTTCTTCCTGACGCCGTGGGCAACCCTCACGCGGGCGGTGATATCGTTCGGGGAAAAGCGGAGGTTCTCCGGAACCACCCAGACCAGCCACTGGGAGTGCTCGTCAAGCCCCCTGCGGTAGACACGGAAGTGGGAGCCGAATTTGAGGGCGGACTTCACGACGTAGCCCCTGTCGCGCAGGTCGGTGTAGACGAGCAGCTTGATGTCGAACTGGTCGTCGCGCCTCCTGCCGCGTTCAACCAGCTCCTTGAAAGAAAGCTCCCTGTCATCGTCGAAGACCCGTATCCTGCCCTTTTCCATCAGATAGGCCGCCTCTATGAGCGAAAGAAAGAGCTTCCCGTTCACAACCTCTCCAAAGTAGCGCTTGTTGTAGAACTGGTTTATCGCCTTCTCCCTCTCGCTGAACGCCCTGTCCCCGCTGAGCTTGAAAGTTATCGGTTCCTTCAATTCCTGCCACCCCACTCCTCGACGGGAAGGAGCATGTAGTAGGCATCCTCACCGTCGGAGTAATAGCCTATGACCCTCTTAATCCTCTTGAAGCCGAAGCGTTCGTAGAGGTTTATAGCGTTTTGGTTGCTCACCCTCACCTCGAGTCCGATCCATTTTGCGCCCCTCGCCGCGAGCCGCTCTATGACCTCGGAGAGGAGGGCCGAACCTACCCCCTTCCCGCGGTATTTCGGATCAACCGCTATGCTCATGATGTGCCCCTCGAGGTCCGGCCGCAGGTATGCCATGACGTAGCCGATGACCCTGCCGTTGTACTCGGCCACGAGGAACGTATCCGGGTTGTTCTCAAGGAAGATAAGAAAAACGCCACGCGGGTACTGCTCCCTGAACGAGGCCCTCTCTATTCTAACGATCTCTGGCATGTCGAAGAGCTTCGCGGGTCTTACCACCACCATCGATAGGGGCAGTCGTCCCCCGAATTCTCGGCTGGAGGTGCTCATGTTCTAAAGTACTCGGGAAGCTTTTTAATCCTGTCGGGGTTACCCAAAGACGCAGAGAGGGTATCGGATTATTCGGCCAGTACCCTCACACCGAAGGCACTTTTCAAGAGGAGAAAGTAAACCTTATAGCCATCAACGGGAAACTAACGGCGGTGGTGACATGAGGGTTAAGGAGGAAGAAGTTGGAATAGTAACCGGTGAAGCAAGCGTTAATTCTTTCCAGTTCTACGCCCAGCCGGACGTTGACTTAAAGTTCGGGGATTTCGTGGTTGCGAAGCTTTGTAAGGAGTCCCGCGAGAGGGAGTGCAGATGGAGCGACGATACGGAGTGGGTTATAGGGACAGTTCGCGGATTAAAGAACATAAACTGGCTTCTCAGTGAGGGAAAGAGCACCTACCACTCCCTGGAACTCGACATACGGGAGTACGGGGAGAGCATAGGAGAAAACGAAGCCATGATCGTGAGCGTCCGGGTCCTCGGAAGGGTCAGGGTAAACGGCGAGCGGGCAGAGGTAGTCCCCAATCGCGTGCCCATCCCGAACGGGAACAGGGTTTACAGGGCCAGTTCGGAGCTTCTGAAGGCCATTTACTACGGGGGAAAAGCGTTCATAGAGATAGGGAATCTCCTCCTGAGGGAGGACGTGCCGATATACCTCAACGCAAACGAGCTTGTATCAAGGCACTTCGCCGTCCTGGCAGTCACGGGAGCGGGTAAGTCCAACGCCGTTTCCGTGCTCATCGGCGAGACCGTTAACAGGCTCAGGGGGACGGTGGTTGTCCTCGACCCCCATGGCGACTACACGAAACTCCGCCTGCCCGGAACAGGAAGGGAGTACGTGAAGCTTATCGAGGCCAAGATCACCCCAGAGGAGATGGACAGTGAAGAACTAGCGGACCTTATAGAGGTCGCCAGCAACGCGACGATACAGAGGGAGTTCCTCGCAAAGGCCTGGGAAACCGTCAGGCACGAAAACCAGGGTGTGGGGGGACGCGAGCTCATAGAGCGCCTGATGGAGACGATAAACGAGTGGATAAGAAACAGGGCCGCGTATTTCTGGGACGAGGGAAAGGGAGGCTACATCACGGAGGACCTAAAGGGTGAGCGCATAGAGACGCTGCGTGGGGTCGTTTACAGGATAAGGCGCTTTTTACGGAACTACGGTTCCCTTCTGACGAGTGAGGACCTCGTGTCCCAGATAGAAAGCGGAAAGGCCAACGTTATCGACCTGGGTCCCCTGGACGAGGGACAGATGAAGGTCGTCGTCGGCAAGCTCCTCGGGAAGGTGTTCGAAACTCGCCTCGACTACGAAAAGGCCCGAAAAACCCTCTCCAGGCTGAAGGACGACCTGGCAGGGAGCCACAACTCGGCAACGGCGGAGAGGATAAGGGAGCTGGAGTCGTTTATGAGGGCCATCGAAAGGAGGAGTCCCGCCCTCGCGGAACCTATACTCATAATAGTAGAAGAGGCACACATCTTCGCACCGCAGGGAGAACACAACGATGCTGTCCGTACACTCAGCAGGATAGCCCGTGAAGGACGTAAGTTCGGTGTGGGACTGGGCATCGTCTCCCAGAGACCCAACAAGCTCAACGAAGACGTTCTAAGCCAAACGAACACCAAAATAATCCTCCGTATAGTCAACCCCAAAGATCAGGACTACGTGCTCAAGGCCAGCGAACAGCTGAGCTCTGACCTCCTGGGCGATATCGCTTCCCTCGGAAAGGGAGAGGCCGTCATAGTGGGTCAGGCGATAAGCCTGCCGGCCCTTGTGAAGATACACCACTTCAAGTCCCTCTGCGAAAAAGGGGTATGCGGTGACTACGGTGGGGAGGACATCGGCGTCGTGAACCGCTGGCTGGAGAGGGTAAAACGGGAAGAGGAGGAGAGGAAGCTTGAGGAGGTCTACGAGGAGGAAGGCGTTGACATCGATTTCTGAGGTGTTCGCATGGTGAAGTTCGCACACATAGCAGACGCCCACCTGGGGTACGAACAGTACCGCCTGCCCTACCGGGCCGCCGAATTCGCGGAGGCGTTCAGAAGGGCCGTTGAGATATCCGTACGCGAGGACGTCGACTTCATCCTAATATCCGGCGACCTCTTCCACCAGAGTCGGCCGAGCCCCGAAACCCTGAAAGAAGCCATAGAAATACTCTCAACCCCACGGGATAGGGGTATACCCGTCTTCGCGATAGAGGGGAACCACGACAGAACCCAGAGGAGGATCTCCGCCTATCACCTCCTTGAGGGACTGGGTCTTTTGAACCTGGTGGGCCTGCGCGAGGAGGGAGTCGAGAACGAGCACCTGAAGAGCCGCCGCCTCGGAAACAAATTCCTCGTCAAGGGGGTATTTGAAAAAAACGGAGAAAGCATTGAAATTCATGGGATGCGATATATGAGCGCTGCCTGGCTTGAGAAGAACCCGCTGGAAGGGATGTTCAGGCCGAAGGGGGACGCCATCCTCATGCTGCACCAGGGGATAAAGGAGCTGGTCGAGGAGATGATGGGGGTTCTGCCAGAGAGTCAGAGGGACTACTTCGAGCTCAAGCTGGGAGACCTCCCCAAGGGCTACCTCTACTACGCTCTCGGCCACATACACAAGAACTTCGAGACAACCTACGACATCGGAAAGCTGGTCTATCCCGGATCACTCCAGCGCTGGGACTTCGGTGACTACGAGACAAGGTACCGCTGGGATGGCAGGGCGTTTAAGGCCAGGGAGGGTACCAGGAAAGGTTTCTACATCGTAGAGGACTGGAACCCAAGGTTCGTTGAGCTTAAAGTCAGGCCTTTTGTGGACATCCGGATCGAGGCCGACGAGGAGACCGCCAGGCGTGAGCTGGAGCGCCTTGGAAAGAAGATACCCAAGGAGGCCTTCGTGCGCCTCGACCTCAAATGGGAGCGGCCCTTTGATGTGTCCGCTTTCTACAGCCTCCTTCCAGTTCGCTACCTGTACGTTAGAACGCGCTTTGAGAGAAAGTCCAGGAAAGGAGAGAAATCCGGAGAAGTGCCGAAAGTCGAGGACTACTTCCATCCCATAGAGCTGAAGGCCATAGAGCTGACGGGGGTAAAGAAGCTGGGGAACGTCGAGGGGGTGATCGAACTCTTCCTCGAAGGTGAGTGGGAGCCGAAGGAAGATGGCACTGAGGGGAAAGCGGAGGAGCCCAGAGAAAAGGCGGAAAGAGCCGAGAAAGAAGCCAAAAAATCACCGAGAGAGCATGAGGAGGAAAAGGTAAGGGAGAAGAAAGCGCCCCAGAAGAAAGGGAAGGATCTGCTCGCATGGCTCGGTGGTGAGAGATGAGGATAGAAAAGCTCTTGGTCAAAGATTTTCGGTCCCATAAGTTTACGAGGGTAACCTTCACCGGAGGCATAAACCTGATAGTGGGGCAGAACGGGAGCGGGAAGAGCTCACTTCTGGACGCGCTTCTTGTAGGTCTCTACTGGCCCACGAAACCAAAGGACCTGAGGAAGGAGGACATCCTGCGGATAAGGGGAAGCGACGCCGATAAGACCTCCACGGAGATAACGGTCTTCTTCGAAAAGGGTGGAGTCAGGTACCAGGTACACCGAAAGATAACCCGGGGGGTAGCGTACATCAAATACCTGGATGGCGACACATGGAGGGCCCTGGAGAGCGGTCAAAAGGGAGTACGGGATTGGATAGAGAAAACGATACCCTACGACGTTTTTCTCAACGCGATATATATAAGGCAGGGGGAGATAGACGCCATCCTGGAGAGCGACGAGAGCAGGGATAAGGTTGTGAGGCAGGTTCTGGGTCTGGACAAGTACGAGAACGCCTACCGGAATCTGCTGGACGTCAGAAAAGAAATCGAGGGGAGAATAAGGTCCATAGAGGATTACCTGAAGAGCACGGAGAACCTTGACGACCTCATATCCTCCATGGAAAAGGAACTCTCGGAAACCCTGAGGGAGATAGGGGAACTCTCCTCTGAGATTCCAAAGCTCACAAAAAAACTCCAGAAGGCTGAGGAAGAACTGAAACGGCTGGATTCCCTCGAAAAAGAAATAAACTCCCTGATGCTCACCATAAAAAAGAAAGAAGGCAACCTCAATGCTCTGGAAGCGAGACGGCTGGAGCTGAAGGAAAGGATAACAGAAGCACGGGAGCGCATCAAGGCCCTGGAGAAAAAGGTTGAAGAACTGAAGGGACTTAAGGACAAGGCAGAAGAGTATACACGGCTCTCGGAGTTCAGGAAACATTACGTGGATGGGAAGGCCAGGAACGAGAAGCTCATGGCGGAGTACCGGGCCCAGATCTCGGGGATAGACGAGAGGCTCAAGGAACTGGAGGGCCTCAAAAAACGCCTTGGAGAACTAACCGGCAGGAAAGAAGAGCTGGAGAAAAAAGCGAAGGAGCTTGAAGAGGACGTTAAAGCCTATGAAGAGGCTAAATCGCTGACCTCCAGCCTTGAAAGGCTCCGGAAACGGTTGAAGTTGAAGCCCGAGGAAGTGGAGGAGCTTGAGAGGAGCGTTGATGAGGCCAGGGACCGGAAAGAAGAGATACAGAGAGAGTTCGAAACCATAAAAGAGAAGCGTGGTGAGCTGAAAAACCTGGCAAAGGAAAGGAACGGGGCGATACTGGAGCTCCGGAAGGCGCGGGGGAAATGCCCAGTCTGCGGCAGGGAGCTCACCGAGAAGCACAAGGAGGACATCATCAAGAGGTACCAAGAGGAGCTGAAGGAAGTCGCTGCCAGGGTAAAGGAGCTGGACGAACGGGAACGGGCGTTGAGAAAGGAGCTTGTAAGGGTGGAAGAAGTTCTCAAAAGGGAGAAAGAGCTGATAGCCGCAAGGGAGCTTTTGAAGCAGATTGAAGAGATAGAGGGCAAGCTGAATAGGTACAACCTGGAGTCACTTGAGAAAAGGGCGAAGGAACATGAGATGCTGAAGGGAGAGCTGGAAAAGCTCAAAGGCGAAATGGCGGGCATTCAACGGGAGCTGGAGCGCGAGAGCACTCTACTGAAAAAGAAGGATACACTCAACAAAAAGCTGAAGAAAGCTGAAGAAGAACTTCTAAGGCTGAACGAAGAACTAGAATCCCTCGGTTTTTCAAACATCAAGGGTCTAGACTCCCGGATAAAAGGGCTGGAGCCGGCGTATCAGAGGTACCTGGAGCTTAAGTCCTCACCCGCGGAGCTTGAAAAAGAGAGGAAAGCTCTGGAGAAATTCAGGAGAGACATGGAGGGCCTGGTGAAGAAGCTCAAGGATGAGGACAGAGAGCTTAACTCATTGAGGAAGGAGCTGGAGGAGAAGAGAGGTGCCTACGACCCGGAAAAACACGCCGAGGCCAGAAAGCACTTCATCGGGCTCAAAGAGGAGCTCGCCACGAAGAACGCTGAACTTGAAGGTGCGAGAAAGAAACACGACGAGATAATGGGGAGACTGAAGGAGTTCAAGGAAGAAAGGAGAGAACGTGAACGGAAGCTTCTGGACCTACAAAAGCTGAAAAAAGCCCGTGAAAGAGTCCAGGAGCTGAGGGAAAAGGTAAGACGATACAAAGCAATGCTGAGAGAGGACGCCCTGGCAAAGGTCGGCGACGTGGCCAGCAAGATATTCGAGGAGCTGACGGAGGAGAAGTACTCTGGGATAACGGTCAAGGCGGAGGAGAACAAGGTGAAGCTCGGCGTCGTTTACAGCGGAAGGGAGCACGGTCTGGGATTCCTGAGCGGCGGCGAGAGGATAGCCTTAGGACTGGCGTTCCGCCTCGCACTGTCTCTGTATCTGGCGGGGGAGATAAGCCTGCTCATCCTGGACGAACCAACACCTTACCTCGACGAGGAGAGGCGTAGGAGGCTCGTGGACATAATGAGCCGCTACCTGAGGAAGATACCGCAGGTCATAGTCGTCTCCCACGACGAAGAGCTCAAGGACGCGGCGGACCGCGTGATAAAGGTAAGCCTGGAAAACGGGGTCTCCGTGGTGAGGGAGGTAGAACTGGGGGTGTGAGCATGTACCGTTTGATAGACAGAAGGAGCGTTAACAGGATCAAGAGCATGCTGCAGAGGGGCTATGAAGAGGCAAGGGGAAAGATGGCCGAGGTGGAGTGGCGGCCCCTCCCCAAGGAGAGGGAAAGCTGCACGGTATACGCCGTTGATGGGAGCCAGGGAAAGCAGCGGCTCAGCGGGACGATATTTTACACCGTCTCCTCCTACGCCTTTGGAAACGGACCAAGCTACCGTCTGGTGTACACGAACGCCATGCTCTACAACCAGGGGATATCCGACCAGATAATCCGCCTCCAGATGGAGACCCTTGAGAACAAGCTGGGATTTCTGGCCGCAGAGCTCGGGGAAGTTGAGTACGTCATGATGGACGGAACGCTGACAGGCTCTCTCACAAGGCCACCGGTTTATCCGGAGAGTGTGAGGGGGATAAATGCTCTCCAGGTCGTATTAGAGGACGAATTTACTTCCATGATAGAATTCGTACTGAATAGACTTGATCAAAACTATCAAAATCTTGAGTCCCAGCTCAAAAAAGAACAAAAAAGCTATGATGAAGTAATATTCGCAGAGTCTCTTATGAGAGATGTTTTCAGAAAGTTCTTCAAAAACAAGCTCATTGCTCACTCTAAGGGAATCAGAATAAGAAACTGTGAAACAGCACCAGAAAAGGTATTAATACCCCTTGAAGCCCTTGAGAGATACAGAGGGAAAAGTGTTGAGGAAGCCGTTGAGAATTTAAGGAAGAGGTATTGCAGAGAGATAGTAATCGAAGACATCAAAGAAGCTATCCATGTAGTTTTAAGTTATCTCGAGTATCTTTACTCCCTAGAACAACTGCTTAACATTAATCTAATTTACGTCGCTAAAAGCTTTTATACAAAACGATTCGCAAAGAAAGCAGGTCTTGGCCTTCCGGATGTACCATACCTGGATTCATATATTAGAAGCAAATTCGGCGAAGAGATTCCAGGGTATCTCCCCTTTCCAGAACCAGTAAAAGTTGAGCATTCACTTCCAGAACCACTAAAAGGGTTCTTTCCAAAAATTGAAAAACTGGGCTCTACAGGCGTTCCTTCTTCATACATCCGCACTATGAAGGGAGGGGTGATATACCTCCTCCAGAGCAACAGGACGATAGACGACGAGCTCCTGAGCAGGGTACTGTGGCACGAGAGCAATGGGTACTTCAGACCGCTGCAGAGGGCCCATGAGGGTGTTAAAATAGAGAAAAAGGCGTTTGAAGCCGAACTCGCTGCACTGTTGAACATAATAAAAAAGGAGAGTCCGGAGCTCAGGGTCTTCCTGAAGTACGGACGCTCACCCCTGGAATGAAGGGGACTGGGGCAAAGGGACGATCAGCCCCTCACGGTCGCCTCAAAAGAGGCCACCATACCCGCGTAGTCAGGGCCAACTCCCCTGAGGTACCCTTTCACTTTCCTGGCCGTGCCCCAGCGATCAGGGCCCGCGAGGACAAGGACCACCTGTCCATTGGACCACACGTCGCTTTTGATGATTATCCCCCTCGTACCGGTCCGAATGGAGTTCTGCTCGTCCGCGGTAAGGGCCTCCCTGACGTAGGCCCCAACACCGTCGTATGCATCCGGGCCACCCAGGATTATCACGAAGGGGCTCTGCTTGTAGGCATCAAACTGAGCCGCGGTCACCCTTTTGACCGAGAAACCCAGGTTCTCAAGCTGGGCACCCAGGAGATCGCCCTTGATGTCCCAGTCTATATCATTTGCCAGTATCACAACGTCAGGGGTCCCCTTCGAACCCCCCATGACCCAGTTAACGAGGTTATCAAGGACGTTAAGCTCCGCCCCGTTTCCTTCCTCAAGATCAAAGGAGGTATAGACCGCGCGGTAGGGGCCGTCCATGCGGAGGATTCCTCCCGTGTAGTCCACGGTGTGCGCAAAGACTTCGGGGAAATGCCTTCTCGCGGCCCACAGGAACCTCCACATCTCCAAGTCAGGTGGAGAAGGCAGAACGTTAACATCCCGACCGTTCACAGAGACCGAGACGTGATCGTCCATAAAAACCGCGTTGGAAACCGCATCGGCGAGGGGGAGCTCGGCGGTCATGCTGAAGTTGAAGGACCTGCCGCTCATGTTGGCCATCACCGAGGCGAGTCCCCGCAACAAGGTGCCGTTGTCTTCCACGAACCTGTTAAGCGCCCTCCTGGCCATCGCACGCTGGCCGTCGGAGAGCACCACCTGCCACCCGACGGTGTCGTAGGAGGAGGGGGAGATCCCAGAATCCCCAATCATTAGGGTAGAGCCCGTGTTCACGTAGGGGAGCATTACGGAAACGTTCTCAAGACCGCAGGATGAACGGACGACCTCCTCAAGCTGAAGCAGACCCAGCCCCAGCATTCCCGCGATGCTCGACTCGTTCGTCGAGTTGCCGATGTGAAGGGGATTGGCCCCGTCGAACAGCGTCCCCCCAGTCACTATCAAACCGGCGTGGCTCGCCTTCAGGTAGCTCTCCAGGGCACGCATCTCCTCGGAGTTGAGACCCCAGTTTGGGAGCCAGAGGTCGGCGAGTATGATCGCCTTCGGTCCGATTTTTGATATGGCCCCCGGCAGCTCCGAGGGGGAGATTACCGTTATGTCGTACTTCGCCGCAAGCTGCTCCCAGTGGTGCTCCCCTATCATCCAATGGGGAACAAGTTTCAGGGGGGTCACCGCGGCCTCGTAGTCGGAGAGGTTGTAGTTATAGAACTCCCGGGAGGCGTTTATCATGTCCACAACCGAGTTCAGGGAATCAAGATAGGATCTGGCGTCCACAGACGGGTCAACGATGAGTACCCGCTCCCCGGAGGGGTTGACAACGTAGAACGTATAAACCGGGCTCACGGAAACTTTTCCCGTCGGTCCCGTGACCACGACCTTAAAGTCAACCTTAACACCGGGCTGCTGGGCCGGTATGGTGAGCTTCTTGTAGTACACGTAAAACTTGCTGGGGTTGTTGCCGTAGTAGCGATTTATTATGGACTGGTATACGTCCCAGCTCTCGCCGGCGGCGGCATCCTTAACGAAAGCGGTTTTCCATTCACCATCGTTCACACGGTAGTAGGCGGTGATGTTCTTCGGCGGAAACATGTCCGCAACGTAGAAGTACACGACCTCCTCGGTACCGGGCTGTATGGCGTGGCCACTTGGGGCGTTTCCTACGATTATCAGCGGCGGGTAAATCTTGTTCACGATAACGGTGGCCGAAGCAACTGCCATCACGGAGCAGAAGAGAATTAGGATAAAGAACAGTGCGGGAACCCTCCCTCTCATCACGCATCACCATCCAGAGTAGGTCATCGAAGTATTTATAGGTTCCCTAGTCCTCGGAAGGCGTTCCGAAAGATTTAAACGAATGGACAAAAAATCCAGGCACATGAGAAAGTGGCTCCCCGCACTGGCATTCCTTTCACTGGTATCCCTCTTCCTGGGCGTTTACGTTGGTTCGGTGGGAGTCCCCGCGTCGCAGGTGAGCACCGGGATAGCCTACGGCGTGGCGAGGGCCCTTCACCTAACCACCACATCGAAACCCCCGAAGTTCTTCGTGATAATATGGGAGATCAGACTCCCGAGGGTCCTGCTCGCGTACCTCGTCGGCCTGGCACTCGCGTCCGCAGGTGTTGCAGCTCAGGCACTGTTTAAAAACCCCCTGGCGGACCCGTACATCATAGGCGTGAGCGCGGGCGCCAGCATCGGGGCGGCGATAGCGTCAGTCTACGCCCCCTCACAGATGGGCCCCTTTGCCCTGGTCTTCGCGGTGTTCTCGGTTCTCGTTGTTTACAGCGCGGCAAAGGTCGATGGTAACGTTCCTGTGGACACATTGCTCCTGGCGGGGGTCGCGTACGGGTTCATGGCCAGTGCGGTAACGTGGTACATAATACTCAAAGAGGGCGAGAGGGCCCGCGTTACGTGGATGTGGATGATGGGAAGTTTCAACGGCGCATCCTGGGCCAACGTGGGGCAGATGGCCGTGGTAACCCTTCTGGGCACCGGCTTCTTGATATGGAAGTGGCGCGAGCTCAACCTTCTGCTTCTCGGGGAGGAGAGCGTGGCACTCGGTCTCGATGTCTCCCTCTACCGGAAGCTCACAGTGGGTGCTATTGCACTGTTAACGGCGTTTGCCGTCTCAACGGCAGGCATAATAGGGTTCGTGGGGCTTGTGGCGCCGCACATCATGCGCATCCTCCTTGGACCCAACCACAGAAGGCTGACGCCCGCCGCTGCGCTTCTCGGGGGGGTGCTGCTAGTCACGGCGGACCTCGTAGCCAGGGTACTATCAAGGCCGACCGAGATCCCTGTCGGGATAGTAACGGCACTCATGGGGGCACCCTTCTTTCTTTACCTCCTGCGGAAGCACAGAAAGGGGGTGTTCACCGCATGAGGCTCGATGTTGATATATCCTTCTCGTACGGCGAGGTCGAGGTTCTAAAGGACGTTGAGTTCTCGGCCCGAAAGGGGGAGTTGCTTGCCATAATCGGGCCAAACGGAGCAGGGAAATCAACGCTCCTGAAGTGCATGGTGGGCATACTGAAACCCCGGGGACACGTAACGGTGGACGGGGCGGACGTACTCTCACTGAAACCAAAGGAGAGGGCAAGGATGATAACCTACGTTCCTCAGAGCGCCCTCCCCGAGTTCACCTTCACGATAGAGGAGTTCGTTGAGATGGGGACCTACGCAACAAGGGGGAGCGTGAGAAGGGCCCTGGAAACGGTAGGACTCTGGGAAAGGAAGGATGAACCTGTGACGAACCTCAGCGGTGGGGAGTACCAGCTGACCCTGATAGCGAGGGCACTGGCACAGGACAGCAGGGTGGTACTACTGGATGAACCTACCTCCCACCTGGATATAAACCACACCCTCCAGGTGATGGAACTGCTCAGGGGGATGAAGGAGGAGCACGTGACAATCCCCGTCCTCCACGACCTGAACCTCGCGCTGACCTACGCGGACAGGCTGATACTGCTCCACAGGGGCAGGAAAAGGTGGGAGGGAAAACCGGAGGAGCTCGAACCATCCGTTCTGGAGGAGGTGTACGGAGTCAAGGTCAAAATCCTGGAGATCGAGGGGGAGAGACTGCTCCTAGCAGCACCCTAGCAAAGGTTTAAAACATGAGGAGAAAATAGGCTCAGGGGTGAGAGAATGGAGACCAAGAAGACCGGAACCACCACCGTGGGAATAAAGGTTAAAGAGGGGGTTGTGCTTGCCGCCGACACCCAGGCTTCACTCGACCACATGGTCGAAACCCTCAACATCAAGAAGATAGTCCCGATAACCGACAGGATAGCCATCACAACAGCCGGAAGCGTTGGGGATGTGCAGGCACTGGCCAGGATGCTGGAGGCCGAGGCACGGTACTACCAGTTCACGTGGGGCAAACCCATGACGACGCGGGCCATGGCCAACCTGCTCAGCAACGTCCTTCAGGAGAACAAGTGGTTCCCGTACATGGTGCAGATAATAATCGGCGGCTACGTCGATGAACCAACGCTGGCGAGCCTTGATCCCCTCGGTGGCCTGGTGTTCGACGATTACACGGCAACTGGCTCCGGGAGTCCCTTTGCGATAGCCGTTCTTGAGGACGGTTACAGCAAGGAGATGAGTGTTGAGGACGCGAGGGAGCTGGCGGTAAGGGCCGTAAAAACCGCCGGAAAGAGGGACGTCTACACCGGAAGCAAGAAGGTACAGGTCGTTGTCATAACGAACGCGGGCATGAAAGAGGAGTTCGTGGAGTTCAAGGACTGAAAATCTTTTAACCTTTTCACCCCATCAGGTTCCATGAGCGGATCCGGGAAAAAACTGGTCGCAGTGGCGCTGGTGCTTCTCTTCTTCACCACCACGTACGCCGCCGTTAGGGTAAGCTGCGAGACCGAACCCGTTCTCCAGCAGGCCAGGGAGATTCTGAAGGAAGTCCAGGAGATAAGGGGGCTGAAGTTCAAGGAAGAACCCCAGATCATAGTGATAAGCAGGGCGGAGGCCCTGGCGATGTGGAAGCCATCGAAGGAAGACCTGGAGACCATGAGGGTGATGGAGCACGTGTACAAGATGAGCCTCCTCATAAGGCCCGACTATCCCTTCCTGAGGAGGAAGGAAGAGCAGAGGGCCGGCTGGATGGCGGCGACGGTGGGGGACAAGATATACATAATCCGGGAGAACTTTCTGGGCAACCTGGACACGGCCCGCAGGGCGCTGGCCCACGAGTCCGTACACGTCCTTCAGAAGCAGTGGTTCAACGCAAAGTACGGGGCAGATACGTTTGATGGAACGCTCGCAGTAAGGGCGCTCGTTGAAGGAGACGCGGATCTGGTTGCGGACTTGTACTGCGAGAGAAACGGCATCCCGATCCACAAAATAACATCCCTGAGCGGCGATCCCGTAACCGACATAAACATCTTTCCCTACGTCTTCGGAGACTCCTTCGTACGCTACCTCTACGAAAAAGGCGGATGGAAGCTAGTCAATGGGGCGTACAAAAGGTATCCAGAGAGTACAGCGCAGATAATGCATCCACAACTCTACCTCGCCAACGTGACGCCTGTGAACGTGAGCGTTCAGGTGCCTGGGGGCTGGGACGTCCTCTACAACGACAGGATGGGGGAGTTCTACGTTTACATCCTGATGAGAGACCACGGGGTTAAGAACGATACCGCCTGGCGGATCGCGTCCTTCTGGCGGGGGGACCGGCTCGTTCTGGCGAAGAAAGGTGACGAATATATCCTCCTGTGGAAGGTAGAGTTCCAGAACGGGAGCGCGGCCAGGGAGTTCACGGAAGAACTCGAGACGCTCATAAAAGGCAACACGTACGCAAACTACACGGTAAACCTGGAGGGAAGTTCCGTCACCCTGAAATCGGAGAGGAGGGAATGATATGAAACTCAAATGTTCCCTGTGCGGCAGACAATACGACGAACCTGTTCAGAGGTGTGAATGCGGCGGGCCGGTCGAGTTTGAAAGGTTCACCGGTGAACCGTACATAGGAAAGAGCGTCTGGGAGCGGTTCTGGGACTTCTGGCCGGTGGAGCCGGCACTGGAGCTCTCCCTCGGCGAGGGCGACACGCCCCTTGTGAAGTCGGGGCTCGGCGAAGAGCTTGGAGTGAAGCTCTACCTCAAGAACGAGACGGTGAACCCGACGTGGAGCTTCAAGGACAGGGGCACCTTCCTTGCGATGAGCTACGCCCTAAAGGCCGGCTACAAGACCGTTGGAACCGTCTCCACAGGAAACATGGCGGCGAGCGTTTCGGCCTACGCTTCCCGCTTCGGGTTGAAGGCGAAGATTCTCGTCTCCGAGAGCGCGAGCGACGAGAAGCTGAAGGCC
>JAMONK010000058.1 GCA_027065835.1 Thermococcus sp.
TATTCCGTGGTGGTGACGTATTTAAAACCTCCGGGAACGGGTTTAAAGCTGGGTGTGTCCAGCACCACAGTAGTGTAAGGATCCTGCCAGTGAACCTCGACGGTTGTGTTTCCGAGACCCTCCACGCGGAAGAGCATCAGGGGCAGGGGCGGCTCGACCGGAACGTAGAGTGTACCTTCCCTTCTGTAAACCGAGGAGCGTCCGGTTTCTGGATCCAAAACGGTGACGTTCGGGGACTCCAGGGGTGCCCTGAAGGCCAGTATGAAGCCCCTCACAAGCCTCCCGTTGGTAACGTTGAGAACCTTCACGTCCACGGTTGGAATGACGGGTTCGACGGCACAGCTCACTGCAGCGCGGGAATTGTAATCTCTAAAAGTAAGAACGGTCCCCATCAGAAGAAAAACAACTCCCAATGCCAAGAGAAGACGTTTCATACATACTCACCGTAACAGAAACGAACAAACTCCCTAAAAACTTTTTGGCGTAAAATGTTGAACAGAAAAGGGAGAAAAATCACCCCTTCTTCTGCTTCTTCTTCCAATTGCTCCACCTGTAGAGTGCCGCGAGGGACTTGACCGCCCTCTCCGGCTCCGGGTAGGCCGGGATTCCTTCCTCGTTGAGCATATCGATGGCTTCCTTGGCCTCTATGCCGCCGACGATGGCAACGACGAGGGGCTTCTTCCTGCCGCTCTCGTTGTACTCGCGGATGACTATCTTGGCCAGATCGCGCGGGTCGAGGACTGCCGTCTGACAGTAGAGCACCGCTATGGCGTGCATGTTCGGGTTGGCAAGGGCATCCCTGATGGCCCCCTCGTAGCCCTCGGCGCCCGCCATACCTGTCAGGTCAACAGGGTTCTTGTAGGAGCCAAAGGGCGGCATGTGGTTGGCGAAGACCTTGAGGTCCTCGAGGTTGTCGTAGAGGTGCAGCCCCTCCTCCTCTGCCGCGTCGGTGGCCATAACTCCGATTCCGCCACCGTTGGTGAGTATGACGACGTTCTCCCCCTCGGGCTCCGGGAGGTTGCTAAGGGTCCTGGCCCAGTCAAAGGCCTCCCCGATGGTGAGGGCACGGAGAACACCGCTCTGCTTGAAGGCAGCCTCGTATATCTTGTCGCTTCCAGCGAGTGAACCGGTGTGGCTTGCGGCGGCCTTGGCACCGCGCTCGCTCCTTCCGGCCTTTATTATGATGATCGGCTTCTTCATGCTGACCTTTCTCGCAGCCTCCATGAACTTCCTGCCGTCGGTAACACCCTCCATGTAGATGAGGATGGCTTTGGTGTTCCCGTCGGTCTCGAAGTACTCAAGAAGATCCGCGTCATCGATGTCGCTCTTGTTCCCTATGCTGACAACCGCCGAGAGACCGACCTTCTCAAGGATGGTCCAGCCCATGAGGGCTATACCCAAGGCTCCGCTCTGACTGATGAGGGCGAGGTTGCCCGGCATGACGTCCGTTGGCCCAAAGGTTGCGTTGAGTTTGTCCGGGGTGTAAACGACACCGAAGATGTTCGGGCCGAGGATCCTCATACCGTACTTCCTGGCGGTCTCAACGAGCTCCTCCTCGACTTTCTTGCCCTCTGGGCCGAGCTCACCGAAACCGGAGCTGATGATCGGGAGCACCTTAACGCCCTTCTTGCCGCACTCCTCGACGACCCCCGGCACGAACTTGGCCGGGACGATGACAACGGCCATGTCAACATCGTCGGGGACGTCAAGGATGCTCCTGTAGGACTTGAACTTCCTTCCACCGATCTCAATCTCAACGCCCTTAACGTTGATGGGGTAGATTTTGCCCTCGTATCCGTACTCCACCAGGTTCTTCATGACTGCGTAGCCTATCTTGCCCGGTTTCTCCGAAGCGCCGATGACGGCGATGCTCTTCGGCCTGAAAAGTGCCTCAATATTTGGGTCAACCATCTTTATCACCTCTGATGACATTTACAGTTTTACATCTGTAAAACGAGTTAAAACGTTTCTCCTCTCTTTTTGCCGATACCGGCATCGGCAACCGCAAAAGTGGGAAGGAACGGGAGAAGACCCCAAGTCGAATGCCGCCGTTCCGATGGAAATTCATGGTAATTCCTGTGGAATCGAAAGATTCTCAGGAACATTGCGACACCCGGAAGGGTGTTCAGGAGGATGATCGATGAGGGATGAGCCGGCACGTAACGTGAGGGGGCAAAGGCTAAAATACATCGTGCCTATTCCCTTCAGGTGATTGGGTAATGGGGGTACAGATAGGGGAGCTCGTGCCGAGGAGAGAGATAGAACTTGAGAACCTCTACGGTAGGAAGGTCGCCGTCGACGCCTTCAACGCCATGTACCAGTTCCTCTCAACGATCCGCCAGCGTGATGGAACTCCGCTGATGGACTCGAAGGGCAGGATAACCTCCCACCTCAGCGGTTTCTTTTACCGGACCATAAACCTGATGGAGGCAGGGATAAAACCGGCTTACGTCTTCGACGGCAAACCCCCGGAGTTTAAAAGCCGGGAGCTGGAAAGAAGACGCGAGGCCAGGGAGGAAGCGGAGGAGAAGTGGCATGAGGCCCTTGAAAGGGGCAACCTGGAGGAGGCCAAGAAGTACGCGCAGAGGGCAAGCAGGGTAAACGAGATCCTGATCGGCGACGCCAAGAAACTGCTGGAACTCATGGGGATACCCACCGTCCAAGCTCCCAGCGAGGGGGAGGCGCAGGCCGCGTACATGTCGGCCCAAAGAGCGGTTTACGCATCCGCGAGCCAGGATTACGATTCCCTGCTATTCGGCGCTCCAAGGCTGGTCAGGAACCTC
The DNA here is from genome assembly GCA_027065835.1 of Thermococcus sp. GTDB lineage: Archaea > Methanobacteriota_B > Thermococci > Thermococcales > Thermococcaceae > Thermococcus. The sequence continues at coordinate 2,784 of JAMONK010000058.1, forward strand.
ACCATAACGGGCAGGAGAAAGCTGCCGGGAAAGAACGTTTACGTCGAGGTCAGACCGGAGATCATAACACTCGAAGGGGTGCTAAAGGAACTCGGGATCAACAGGGAAAAGCTCATCGAACTTGCCATACTGGTCGGAACGGACTACAACCCTGGGGGCATAAAGGGCATCGGGCCGAAGAAGGCGCTGACGATAGTCAAACGCGCGAAGGACCCCCTGGCAAAGTACCAGAAGGAGAGCGATGTTGACCTGTACAGGATAAAGGAGTTCTTCCTGAACCCACCGACCACCGACGACTACGAGCTCAAGTGGCGCGGACCGGACGAAGAGGGCATTCTGGAGTTCCTGTGTGACGAGCACGATTTCAGTGAGGGAAGGGTAAAAAACGGTCTTGAACGGCTCAAAAAAGCCATTGAAGGGGGAAAGCAGAGAACACTAGAAAGCTGGTTCGGTAGGTGATGACCGGCTTAAAGTGGGATCTTCAGGTTGAGCTTGTCGACGAGTTCCTTGTAGCGGTTCCTGACGGTCACCTCGGTAACCCTCGCAACCTCCGCGACCTCACGCTGGGTTCTTTTTTCATCCTCAAGAAGAC
>JAMONK010000059.1 GCA_027065835.1 Thermococcus sp.
AAACCCGAAGGCCGTCACCATACTCATCAGGGGCGGTACCGAGCACGTGGTTGACGAGGTCGAGAGGGCCCTCGAGGACGCACTTAAGGTCGTCAAGGACGTCATGGAGGACGGCGCAGTCCTTCCAGCCGGCGGTGCCCCGGAGATTGAGCTCGCCATCAGGCTGGACGAGTACGCGAAGCAGGTCGGTGGTAAGGAGGCCCTTGCCATCGAGAACTTCGCCGAAGCCCTCAAGATAATCCCGAAGACCCTCGCCGAGAACGCGGGCCTTGACACCGTTGACGTCCTCGTAAAGGTCATCAGCGAACACAAGAACAAGGGCAGGGGCATCGGCATCGATGTCTTCGCAGGCGAGCCGGCCGACATGATGGAGCGTGGCGTCATTGCTCCGGTCAGGGTCACGAAGCAGGCCATCAAGAGCGCCAGCGAGGCGGCGGTAATGATCCTCAGAATCGACGACGTCATCGCCGCGAAGGCTGGCAAGTCAGAAGGCGGTCAGGGTGGAGGAATGCCCGCCGGTATGGGCGGCATGGGCGGAATGCCTGGAATGGGCATGTGACGCCCCAACTTTTCTATCCTTTTCATGTTCCAAAACCTTTTATTGTGAAAACCCGAACGTTCTTTTGAGGGTGATGTGCCGTACTGGAGAGATAACGTTGCTGGAGGTGAGAGGATGGGGCTTGCGATGTGGCTCAGAACCGGCCTGCTGATGGCAATCCTCACGGGGTTGTTGATGGGAATAGGTTACATCTTCGGCGGGCCAAATCTGGCGTTGATAATGTTCGTCTTCTCGATGTTCTTCAACTTCATAACGTACTGGTACAGCGACAGAATAGTCCTGGGCTGGTACAGGGCGAGAATCGTTGATGAGTATGAGGCACCTGAGCTCTACTCCATCGTAAGGGGCTTGGCCGAGAGGGCCGGTCTCCCAACGCCGAGGGTTGCGATAATCCCAACTGAAACGCCCAACGCCTTTGCAACGGGTAGAGACCCGGAGCATGCTGTGGTGGCCGTTACGCAGGGGCTCCTTAAGATACTCGACCGCGATGAGCTGGAGGGGGTGCTCGGCCACGAACTTACGCACGTAAAGAACAGGGACATGCTCATAGGAACCCTTGCCGCCGCGATGGCCGGTGCTATAATTCAGCTCGCTTACTGGGCGCGGTGGATAGCTATATTCGGTGGCTTTGGGGGGGACCGGGACGATGGTGAAAACGTACTCGCAGCAATACTGGTCGCGATCCTGGCCCCGATAGCCGCCATGCTCATCCAGGCGGCCATAAGCCGCTCAAGGGAGTTCCTCGCGGACGAGGGTGGCGCGAGGATAAGCGGCAAACCCCAGGCGCTCGCGAGCGCGTTGATGAAGATAGATGCTGCTGTCCGCTATCGGCCTTTGAAGAACGGAAACCCGGCAACTGCGCACATGTTCATCATCAATCCCTTCAGAGGGCTTGGACTGGCAACCCTCTTCTCCACACATCCCCCCACTGAGGCCAGGATAGAGAGGCTCAGGAAAATAGCGGAGGAGATGGGCATATACTTCTGAACTTTCTCTCTTTTTTTGGTGCGTTTCCTGACGCTCAGATGAAGACGCCTCTGGTCATCGCACCGTCTATCACGACCGTCGAGCCGAGCATGTACTCCGCTTCCTCGCTCAGGAGAAAAGCCACCAGCGAACCGAGTTCGCCCCATCTCCCGGTTCTGTGGAGGGGGGTCCTGGAGAGCACTTCCCTTTTCCATGTCTCCTCTAAGGGCTCACCTTTCATCTCGGCCACCCTCCGGAGATTTTCCCTGGCGCCCGGCGTGTCGAAGCTGCCGAGTAGAACGGAGTATGCCCTGATTCCCTTCTTTCCGTACGTCCTGGAAACGCTCTTCGTGAGCTGAAGCAATCCAGCTCTGGTGGTATCCGCCAGAACCAGAGGTGGCATCGGTTCCTTTATCGAAACCGAGTTGAGGTAAACGAGAACACCTTTTCTTTCCTCCTTGAGCCATCTGCGAACGAGGAGCGTTGTGAGGTAGCCCGGTGCGACGCTGTGCAGGGTGGAAGCCTCTGTCCAGTCTGCGTATGTAGCCTCGTGCAGGAGGCAGGGCTCGCAGGAGACGTTTGGGGCGTTCCAGACTAGGGCATCAACACCGTCCAGAGCATCCCAGGCCTTTGATATAATGCCCTCTAAGTCCCCTTTCCTTCCAACGTCGGCGATCACACCGTAAACCTCTCCGTATTCGGAGAGCTCTTCCAGGGCTTTTTTCAGGTTCCTTCCATTCCGTGAGGTTATAACAACCCTTGCGTTCCTCTTTAGGAGCTCCCTCGCGACATTGAAGCCTATGCCACGAGATGATGCAGTGACGATTACACCCATCCCGGTGAGGTCTGTCCTAATCATGGTAGCCCATACGGGGGTGGGCTAATAACTTTTGTCATGGCATGGTCGAACTCTGAGAGGGCATGGTGGAACATCACCCCGGATGCACCTCCCTCGTTCTAAAGACGGGAGGGTAGGCCACCCCTAAAAGCACTGAGAGAACAAAAACAACCCAGTTGGCCATATTTGAATCGACCAGTAAGATCCCGGAGGAGGCGGCGTAGGAACCGTATACCGGGGCGAAGAGGTAGGTGAGATATCCCATGAATCCCTGGACGGGGTTTCCGAGGCCTGCCTGGTTCTGTATCAGCACCAGCGACGAGAATGGAAGCATGAACAGCAGCCCCATTGAGAGGACGTAGAGTCTGCTTCCGCCGCCGATAACCGTGGAAAGAATTATCGCCGTGCTGTAAAAAAGGATGGTGATGAAGATAGGTGCTGTAAAAGTGCCCGAGTAGTAGTGCCCCGCTATGAGGAGGGTGGCTATTGTGAAAGGTGCAAGGGAAATGAGGAGAGACGAAAGCCTCCCAAAGGCCACCGTGGACCAGTTCCTGAACATGACCAGCTCAAACGTCAGAACCTTGTCCTCGGTGAAGAATACCGTTGAAACGAGGAAGATGTAAAGCGGAATCGCGATGAACTGCAGCAGTTCGATGAACGCAAGGGGTTTTTTGTACTGGCTGGCCGCGAAGTACTCGGTTCCCAAGAGCAGTACGAGGATTAACCAGTAGGTTGAGCTCACGAAAACTTCCCGTGAGTACATTTTAACCGCGTATTTGAGCATAGAGCAAACGCACCCCCGCACGTTTGTAGCCCAGTATGGAGCCCTCCTTCATCAGCGATTCGAGCAGCTCCCCGGAACATTCGCAGACAACGACGTTGCCAAAATCGGCCAGGACGTTTGGAAGCTCAACCTTTGCACCCGCGGGAACGAAGACCTCGTACGTTGATTCAACTTCGGGTAAGCTGCCGTACCAGCGAACCCTACCCCCCTCAAGTACAA
>JAMONK010000060.1 GCA_027065835.1 Thermococcus sp.
GAAGGAGTTGCTTCCTATCTTCCTGCCGGGGTAGATCGTAACGTTTATCCCAACTTTGACGCCGTGGCCTATTATCGCCCCCAGCTTGTGCCTTCCGCTGTCCTCAAGTCTGCCCTTTACCTCAACCCGGATGTTGCCCCGGTCGTGCCTGAGGTTGGCGGTTATCGTCCCGGCACCGAGGTTGGAGTTCTCCCCGATTATTGAGTCGCCGACGTAGTTCAGGTGCGGTGCATTGCTACCGTCCATGATGATGGAGTTCTTAACCTCCACCGCGTTGCCGACGTGGCAGTTGTCCCCGATGCTCGTGTACGGGCGGATAAAGCAGTTCGGTCCGATGCGCGAGTTCCTCCCGACCTTCACTGGGCCGATTATGTACGCACCGCTCCTTACCACAGTGCCCTCTCCAACCTCGACTGGGGGCACCAACACGGCTCCCTCCTCCACCGTACCCATGACCCTGTGTTCCAGTTTGTTCTTCAGAAGGTACTCGTTGAGACCCAGGAGATCCCACGGCCGTCCTATGTCGTTCCAGTATCCCCCGTACTGGGCGTAGACAACCTTTCTGCCCCCCTCAATCATGAGGTTGAGGGTGTCCGTTATCTCGTACTCCCCACGCTCGCTCAGACCCGTTCTCTTGATGAACTCAAAAACCGCGGGTCTGAACGCGTATATCCCCAGGTTGGCGTAGCCGGATATCTTCCCTGGTTTCTCCTTCACGCCCTTAACGAGGTTCCCCTCAACATCAACCCTTCCGAAGTGGCTGAGGTCATCAAAGTGCTTCAGAACGAGGGCCGCATCAGCGTTCTCCCTCCTGAAAACGGATATCAGCTCCTTAATTGCTTCGATTTCGAAGTATATATCCCCATTAACCACGATAAAGTCCTCATCCCCAACGTGGCCCTCTGCGGATTCTATGGCCTTCGCCGTCCCGTCACCCGGGAGCTGTTCGACGTACGTTATCGGTTTTCCGTTGAACTCATCCCCAATGGTCTCCGCAAGCTTTTTCTTCTCGTACCTGACCACCATCACGAACTCATCAACGAAGGGGTCAAGGTTCTCAAGGACGTACTCCGCTATGGGCCTGTTGGCGACCTTCAAAACCACCTTGGGTCTGTCATCGGTAAGGGGTCTCAACCGCTCCCCCCTTCCCGCTGCGAGGATCACTCCCTTCAAACTATCACCCCCACTACGCACACTAAAACGGCGGTTCCACCGAACAGCAGGGAGAACCTCCTATCCCCAAGCTTCTCCGCCAGCATCAGAAGACCGTTCATCAGCAGCAGGCTCACCACAAAGGCGGTAAGGAACGCGGAAAAGGCGACCGGCATGGGAAGGGTAGGCGGACTCCCCCCAGCGAACAGAAGGCGGAGGGTCATGAAAACCGGGGCCATCATAAAGCTCAGCTCCAATGCCCTCTTGACACGAAGGCCACCGGCTAACAGCGAACCCACCGTTAGGGCGGGCCTCGATAAACCGCTCACCGCGGCAAAGCCTTGGGCGATCCCCGACACAATGGCGTCCATAAGGGACGGATCGTCGGGATGCCCCTTCATCTTAACGTTGATGTTGCCCGCCAGGGGGCCGACGAAAGCACAGAGCATTATGAGGAAACCTACAACCGCGTTAACGGCGTCCGCCATCACGGGGGAGAGCCGCGCCTTCAGGCCGGCGTAGAGAACGAAACCCACGAGGAGTGTGAACATCGAGGAATAGAACAGGAACCTCATCTCCGCCCGGACGTCCCTGAAAAGAAGCCTCCGTGAGCCCTCCGAGATCTCGTTTCTAAAATGGTACAGGGCAGCCATCAGGGCGCCGAGGTACGCTGGGATAAAATATCCTCCGTACCCAGTGAAGCCAGAGAGTAATGAGGTTGCAAAACTACCCGAGTCGCTTACAGGAAGCCAGGGCGTCAGGCCCCAGAGAATCCCAGCTATCAGTGCGGCACCGTACCCCATAGTAACCACGGAAGACACCTCAACACCAGAAAAGATAAAGTTTTCGAAGGTGCTGGCGAACCTTTAAATACTCGCCCGGAAAGCTAATCACCGCGAGAGAACAAGAGGTGAGAGAGATGAAGAATCCATTCGAGAAGATGCCGACGGTACTTACCGCTGATGAGCTCATCGACAAAGCGTTCCGAAGGGCCGAGAAGGCGGCCTCAGCCTTCACACCCAAGGGGGGACCCAAGGCCAAGGCAAGGCAGAGGGAAGAGCTGAGGGTTAGAACGGTCTCGAACGTGCTGCGCGACAACCTGAAAAAGCTCTTAGACAGGACACCAGGCGTCTCGGAGCTTCCGGAGTTCTACCGTGAGCTGGTCGATACCCTCGTCGATAGGGACCAGTTCCACCGCTCGCTGGGCAGGGTTAACTGGGCCATAAAAACAATCCGGACCCTTGAGCAGAGGTACGCAGAGAAAATCCGGTACTCGAGGGACCCGATGGAGATATCCAGGCTGAGGAGGGCGTACTACGGGAGGATAGCCAGCGTTATCAAGGACATAGCGGACGACCTTGAGTACCTCAATCAGGCAAGGAACGTACTCAAAAACCTGCCCGTCATTGACCTAGAACTACCGACGGTCGTCATAGCGGGCCATCCGAACGTGGGCAAGAGCACCCTCCTGCGCGCCCTGACGAACGCGAAGCCGGAGATCGCCACGTACCCCTTCACCACCAAAGGCATAAACGTCGGCCAGTTCGAGGAGCACTACCTCCAGTACCAGGTCATCGACACGCCCGGTCTTCTTGACAGGCCGCTGAGCGAAAGGAACGAGGTCGAGAGGCAGGCCGTTCTTGCCCTGAAACACCTCGGCAGGGTCATCGTTTACATCTTCGATCCCAGCGAGTACTGCGGGTACCCCGTGAGCGAGCAGACCCACCTCTTTGAGGAGATTCACAGAGAGTTCGAGGAGTTCCCGTTCATAGTTGTCCTGAACAAAGTGGACATAGCCGACGAGGAGAAGATAAGAGGGGTGGAGGAGTTCGTTAGAGCAAAAGGCCTTGAGCCGCTCAGGATATCGGCACTTAACGGCGAGGGACTCGACGAGCTGCGGAGAAGGGTGGTGGAGATAGTTCAACCAATGGCAGAGGAGAGGGCAAAGCGCGTAATGGAAAAGGAGCTGGAGAAGTACCGGGAAGGACTTGAGCTCTGACCCGCGCTTCTTTTATATCGTTAACCACCGTAAACTCCGGGAACTTTACGCTACCGTTAACCTTTCGGGCTTTACGGTTTTAACGGTGGGGCGGAAAGGTTTTATCTTTACCTCCCTACCCGTCACGGTGGTATCATGGAACCCGTGCTGTTCTTCGAGCCGAAGGCAAAGGCGGCGTTCGCCTACTGTCCGAGCTCTGGCG
>JAMONK010000061.1 GCA_027065835.1 Thermococcus sp.
AACATAGTATTCGCCCTGGGGGTTAAGTTGGCTTTCATAAGCCTTGGAATCCTCGGGGAGGCAACCATGTGGGAGGCAGTCTTTGCCGACGTGGGTGTTGCCCTGATAGCGGTCTTCAACGCGATGAGGATTCTGAGATGAGGCCTCAAGAAAATCCTAAATAACCTTGAGATGAAAATATGACGGCGGAGGAGATGGCGACAAAAGTTCCAGAGGTATCGCGGGTGTGCCGAACCCGGGAGGAAGCAAGGAGACTTTACGACAGAATCAGCGGATTCTACGATCTGTTTGCTTTTCCGGAGGGAAAATACAGAGATAGAGCGCTGGAGCTCCTCAATATCATGGAAGGGGAAACAGTTCTGGAGATCGGCTTTGGAACCGGTAATGCTCTGGTGAAGATGGCCGAGCTTGTTGGTGAAGAGGGGAAGGTTTACGGCATTGACATTTCTTCCGGGATGTTGGAGGTCAGCAAAAGAAGACTCCAAAAAGCTGGACTGCTGGATAGAGTCGAACTGCACCTCGGGGATGCAGTAAACCTGCCCTACGACGATGGGAAGTTCGATGCCGTCTTCATGAGCTTTACCCTTGAGCTCTTTGATACGCCCCAAATCCCAAAGGTTCTGGCCGAGGTTAAGCGGGTTCTGAAGCCCGGCGGAAGGCTCGGGGTGGTTAGCATGTCGAAGGGTGAAGGGCTGGCGGTGAGGGTCTATGAATGGCTTCATGAGAGGTTTCCCAAGTACCTGGACTGCCGGCCGATTTATCTTTCTGATACCGTGAGGAACGCGGGTTTTGTGGTGGTGCACGAGGAGAAGGGGCGGATTTTCGGGCTCCCCCTTGAAATCGTCATCGCATTGGAACCTCGGAGGAAGAATCATGAAGAAGGCGGTCATTAGAAGGCTCCTATCAACGCTTTCCCTCGACTATATACTCTTCTTCTACTCGGAGACGATGTTCTGGGCGAGATGGAGGCCGGAGGATACTCCATCCGGGTTCGTGATGACGTGGCTTATCTACTCTGTTCTGGCCTTCTTCGTGCTCCTCATGGTGAACCGATTCGAGGTGGGAGACGTTTACTCGGTTTTCCTCGTGGGGGCGGTCTTTGGCTGGCTCGTCGAGGGCGTCGTAGTTCAGACCGTTTACACTGATTTTCCCTTCGGCATCGTCTGGACGCCGCTGGCATGGCACGCCCTTATCTCGGTTCTCGCGGGGGCCTATCTAGCGAGAAAAGCCCTGGGTGAATGGGATGGCAAGAAAGCTGCCCTTTTCTTTATCTTCCTCGGCATTTTCTGGGGGTTCTGGGCTTCCTACTGGAAGCTTGAGGATGGCTACGCCGTGGGCATCTGGGATTTTGCGATCTATACGTTCCTCTCGACCCTCCTTTTGGTGGCCGCATACGCAGTTCTCAATTCCTCGTCCCCCTGGGGCTTTGAACCCAGGAGGCTGGAGGTCGGAGCCTTTACCGCCGTTCTGCTGTTTTTTGGAATCTTTACATTTCTGGCCGTTCCGTTTTCAGTCCTTGTTCTCCCTCCGCTCATAGGACTTGCCCTCTACGCTCTGCGGAGGCTTAGAGGGGAGAACTTCTTCTCCAGCTATGGGAGAATAAAGGGGAGCAGATATTTCATGCCCCTCCTGATGCCGACATTTGCCATCTTGGTCTACGCCCCACTGAGGGACCTGTGGTTCGATGTCAACGTCCCTGTGGCGCTGGTTACCTCGGGCATAGCCCTGATGCTTTTATTCGGGGCGGTCTATCGGGCACTGAAAGGTTGCAGTTCCTAAATTCCTCTGGGGATCTGGTTTACATTTTGACAATAATAAGCCTATTAGGGTTTTGGATCAAATGTTGTGATAGGTGAGTATGGTGAAGAAAGAAGCCAGCGGGCATGATGGTCATGGCAGGGGTGCAAATGAACATGAGGGTTACAAAGGTATGAAGCGCGAGAAACACGAACATGAAAGCCATTCCCACGCAAAGCACCACGAGATGATGATGGAGGACTTCAAGAAGAGATTCATCGTCTCTATCATCCTGACGATCCCGATACTGGTTCTCTCACCGTTGATACAAAGGTTCTTCGGGTTTGAGCTGACTTTTCCCGGTGATCACTACGTTCTCTTCGGACTTTCCGCGGTGGTGTACTTCTATGGCGGCTGGCCCTTCCTGAAGGGCATGAGGGACGAGCTGAAGACAAAGCTGCCTGGAATGATGACACTGATAGCGCTGGCAATAACGGTTGCCTTCTTATACAGCACTGCGGTAACGTTTGGCCTGCCGGGTAAGACGTTCTACTGGGAGCTGGCGACGCTTATCGATATCATGCTCATAGGTCACTACATCGAGATGCGCTCCGTCCTGGGGGCTTCAAGAGCACTTGAGGAGCTCATAAGGCTCATGCCCACCGAGGCGCACCTCGTAACGCCCGAAGGGGTGAAGGATGTCCCTGTCAGTGAGCTGAAGAAGGGGGACGTGGTTCTTGTCAAACCGGGCGAGAAGATACCCTCCGACGGGGTCATAGTCGAGGGGGAAACGAGTGTAAACGAGGCCATGCTGACGGGTGAGTCAAAGCCCGTCTACAAGAAGCCAGGGGATACCGTTATCGGCGGCTCCATAAACCTTGAGGGCGCGATAAAGGTCAGGATAGAGAAGACAGGAAAGGACACCTACCTGATGCAGGTCGTCGAACTCGTCAGACAGGCGCAGGAAACCCGCTCAAGGACGCAGGACTTAGCTAACAGGGCTGCCTTCTACCTCACGCTCATAGCCATAACCGCCGGAACGATAACCCTCGGCACGTGGCTCTACCTCGGCAAGCCCTTCGTCTTCGCCCTGGAGAGAATGGTGACCGTCATGGTCATCACGTGCCCCCACGCTCTCGGCCTGGCCGTTCCGCTGGTCGTTTCGGTCTCAACCTCAATCTCGGCCAAGAAAGGAATCCTCATCAGAAACAGGGAGGCCTTTGAAAGAGCGAAAGACGTTCAGGTGGTCGTCTTCGATAAGACCGGAACGCTGACCGAAGGCAAGTTCGAAGTGACCGACGTAATAGCGCTGGACGAGCTCGGCGAGGAGGGGATCCTGAAGTATGCAGCGGCACTTGAGTCCCACTCAAGCCACCCGATAGCCCAGGGAATAGTCGAGAAGGCCAAGGAGCTCGGCCTTGAGCCCTACGAGGTCAGTGAGTCGAAGGTTCTCCCGGGCAAGGGTGTCCAGGGAGTCATCAACGGTAAAGAAGTCCTCGTTGTGAGCCCCGGCTTCCTGAAGGAAAACAGCCTGTGGAGGGAGGACGAGCGCGTCAATAAGGTCCTGGAGCAGGGCAAGACCGTTGTATTTTTGGTCATCGATGGAAAGCTC
>JAMONK010000062.1 GCA_027065835.1 Thermococcus sp.
CACGCTCTTCGGGTGACCTCTCCCGCGTAGGGATCCTCTCCTTGATCAGCCTCGGCATTCAAACCATCCCCCTCTCACGCTTCCATCTCTCAAAACTGATCCTCTCAACGTCCCGGTAGTAGGTGAGCCTGCTCAGCAGCTCGTCCCAGTCGACGAGATGTGCATCAAATTCCGGCCCATCAACGCATGCAAAGAGCATTTTTCCCCCCACAGTGACCCTGCAGGCGCCGCACATACCGCTTCCATCCACCATTATTGGGTTCAGGCTTGCCACCGTCCTTATTCCGTAGGGACTCGTTAGCTCCGCTATGGCCTTCATCATTACGGCAGGCCCAACCGCGTGGACCAGGTCGATCCTTCTCCCGGCGTCAAGGAGCCTTTGGAGTGCGTGGGTGGTGAAGCCCCTCATCCCGTAGCTCCCGTCGTTGGTCGTTACGATGACCTCATCGCTAACCTCCGCCAGCTTTTCCTCCCAGAAAACGAGCTCCGCCGCCCGAAAACCGAGGATGGAGATAACCTTGTTGCCCGCCTCCTTCATAGCCCGCGCAACGGGGTATATCTCTGCCACACCGACGCCCCCCCCGACCATCACAACGGTGCCGAAGAGGTCAATGTGGGCAGGCTCACCCAGGGGGCCGAGGACGTCGAGGATCGTGTCACCCTCACCGTAAGTGCCGAGCTCATGGGTCGTCTTGCCAACCTCCTGAACGACCAGGGTTACCGTGCCCGCTTTTTCGTCTTTGTCCGCTATGGTTAGCGGGATTCTTTCACCACGCTCGTGGAGCCTTATCACGACAAATTGGCCCGGTCTCGCATGCACGGCTATCCTGGGTGCCTTTATCTCAAAGAGGTTTATCCCCGGAGCGAGCTTTTCCTTTTTCAGAATCATAAACACACGTATCACCTAACCAAGTTTCGTCAAGGGAGTATAAAACCTTTAGCACTTTCTAAACCCTTAGTTTTCAACCAAAGGTTCTGAGAATCCTTAAATTCTCTTAAGCCAAAGTAACCATGTGAGTACATTAAAGGAATGGTGATGACATTGAAGTATGTGAAACTGCATTCGGAGAACTTTGATGACCTTTTTAATTACCTCACTGGGCTTGGCGATCTGTACGCACCGGTTAAAAAAGGCAGGATACACTCGTTCCAGAGGGTGCTGAACTCCAGGGAGATCGATTTCAACTACACCAGAACAATGCTCCCCCCCAAGAAGTTCTTTGTAAAACCGAAGGAGGAGCTCTTCGGACCCAAGGGGAGCGAGTGGGATGAGGAGGTTGAGGAAAGGACCATAATCCTGTTCGGTCTCCATTCCTGTGACATCCACGGGCTCCAGATACTCGACAGGGTGTACCTGAGCGAGCCCGCTGATCCGTACTACAAGGCCAGACGGGAGCGGTCCATCATCATAGGGATGAGCTGCATCCCTGACGAGTACTGTTTCTGCAGGAGCCTCGGAACTGACTTCGCCATGAGCGGCTTCGACCTCTTCCTCCATGAACTCCCCGACGGGTGGCTTGTGCGGGTTGGTAGCGTCAGGGGACACGAAATAGTCTGGGCAAACGAGGGACTCTTCGACGAGGTATCGGATGAGGACCTCACCAGTTTCAAGGCTTTTGAGGAGGAAAGGGCCAGGGCCTTCAAACGGGAGCTCAACAGGGAGGGCCTGGCGGACATGCTCGACTTGGCATACGGCAGCCCCGTCTGGAGTGAGTACGCGGAGAGGTGCCTGGCCTGCGGGAACTGTACACTGGTGTGCCCGACGTGCCGGTGCTATGAGGTGTGCGACCGCTGGGTCAGCCCCTACGATGCAGTTCGAGAGAGACGCTACGATTCCTGTTTCATGGAGAGTCACGGGCTAGTGGCCGGTGGTCACAACTTCAGACCGACCCGGCTTGACAGGTTCAGACACAGGTACTACTGCAAGAACTACTTTGATCCGGAGGCCGGTTTCAACTGTGTCGGCTGCGGCAGGTGCGATGAGTTCTGCCCGGCCGGTATAGAGCACGTCCGGGTACTCGAGGAGATAAGGGGGTCGCTGAGATGAGGGAAGAAAACCCGTACAGAAGCCACAACGCCAGAATACTGGAGGTCAAGGAGCTAACCCCAAGGGAGAAGCTGTACACGCTTCGATTCACAGACCGAGAAATGGGCAACTTCGAGTTTAGACCTGGCCAGTTCGTTATAGTGGATCTGAGGGGCTTTGGGGAGTTCCCGGTGAGCCTATGCTCGCCGCCAACGAGGAAGGGCTACTTCCAGCTGTGCATCCGACGGGTTGGAAGGGTGACGAAGTTCATCCACGGGATGAATGAAGGTGACGTGGTTGGTATAAGGGGGCCCTACGGCAACGGCTTTCCCATGGAGGATATGGAGGGCTCAAACCTTGTGCTGGTCGCGGGAGGTCTCGGGATGGCCCCCCTACGCTCCGTCCTCTGGTACGCCATCGACACGGGGAATTACAAGCACGTGTGGCTCTTCTATGGCACGAAAAGCTACGAAGACATACTCTTCCGTGACGAAGTGCTCCACCTCCTCAAACATGGACCCTCAATGAACTGCACTGTCAAACTGGCCTACGAGGTCGAAACACCATCCTGCGTGTATCTTGAGAGGGGTTTCTCGACCCAGGTGTGCAGGGGCGTCGTTACGGACCTTTTCAGGGGGGAAGAATTCGACGTGGAGGATACCTACGCCCTGGTCTGCGGCCCGCCGGTCATGTACAGGTTCGTAATAAGGGAACTCCTCAACAGAAAGCTCTCCCCCGGGAGGATATACATGACGCTGGAGAGGAGGATGCGCTGCGGGGTGGGCAAGTGCGGCCACTGCGTGGTCGGGACAAGCACGTCAATGAAGTACGTCTGCAGGGACGGGCCCGTGTTCACGTACTGGGACGCTCTCTCCACCAGGGGGTTGATATGATGGAGAAACTTAAACTCGGTGTTTTTGAGCTTACGGGATGCGGGGGCTGCTCCCTGAACACCCTCTTTCTTTACGAGAGGCTCTTCGACCTGCTTGAGCTCTACGAACTCGGGGAGTTTCGCATGGCCTCGAGCAACAGGGAGGAGCTCCACTACGATGTTGGGCTGGTTTCGGGAAGCGTCTCAACCCACTCGGATCTGGAACTTCTGAGGGAGGCAAGAAACCGCTCGGACTACCTTATAGCGCTCGGAACCTGCGCAACCCACGGCGGGGTGCAGGGAGGGCTCAGCAAGACCCTCAAAGAGAGGTTGATGGAAGTTTACGGCTACGAGGGCAACCCCATGCGGGCCCTGGACTCAAGGGCCGTTGTGGAGTA
>JAMONK010000063.1 GCA_027065835.1 Thermococcus sp.
ACTCACCAAGCTCCTCAACAAGAAGGGCTTTCAGTTCAGGCGTGTCCCCTGGGCGAGGGAGGGCTTCTGCCTGACGAGGGAGCCGTTCTCGATAACCTCCACGCCCGAATACCTGAGCGGTCTCCTTTACATCCAGGAGGCCAGTTCGATGTATCCGCCGGTGGCGCTCGAACCAAAGCCCGGTGAAACCGTTGCCGACATGGCCGCTGCGCCGGGGGGCAAAACTTCCTACCTCGCCCAGCTGATGGGGAACGAGGGGATAATCTACGCCTTCGACGTCGGGGAGGACCGCTTAAAGGAGACCCGTTTGAACCTCTCGCGCCTCGGCGTAACGAACACCGTCCTCTTTCACGGGTCATCGCTCTACATAGATGAGCTCGGCGTTGAGCTCGATAGAATCCTCCTCGATGCCCCCTGCACCGGCTCCGGGACGATACACAAGAACCCCGAGCGTAAGGCCAGCAGGACGATGGAGGACGTCAAGTTCTGCCAGGGCCTCCAGAGGAGGCTCCTCGAAAAGGGTCTGAGCGTCTTGAAGAGGGGAGGGGTTCTCGTCTATTCCACCTGCTCCCTTGAACCTGAGGAGAACGAGTTCGTAATCCAGTGGGTTCTTGAGGACTTCGACGTCGAACTGCTCCCGCTCCACCACGGCGAGCCTGCTTTAACGAGTCCCTTCGGAATCGAGCTGAGCGAGGAGATAAAAAAAGCGAGGCGCTTTTATCCCGACAGGCACGGGACGAGCGGCTTCTTCGTTGCAAAGATCAAAAAACTCTAACCCCCTCGCCCGGGGGCACGGTCCACCGACTCGGCGGCGAGCTTCTCATCCAGCTCTCTGAGCCTCTTGAGGACGTCCTCGCTGAGGTGCTTCTCCAGCTCTTCCCTCGCAGCTTTCGCCAGCTCGAACTTCGAGTCATACTTCCCAAGGGTCGTCCAGTGTATCTTCTTGCCCTTGACGAAGACGTCTATATCACAGAGGCGCTTGTATCCAACGTACTCGATCCCTTTGAGCAGGAACTTGACGCGCTCTGGCTTCTCCCAGGTCAGGAGCTTGAGTTTGTAGACCGGGACACGCATGAAGGGCCTCGGATAGTCCCAGTCCCAGCCCTCACCGACGATGAAGCCCAGGTCCAGATCCTCAATAACCGTCATGAGCCGTTCTATGTTCTCCTCGTAGCGTCTCTCAGTGTCGTAAATCTTGATCGTAAGCTCGTTCCACTCCGGAAGGAGGCGAAACAGTATCATTGGTATGTCTATGAGCAACTCCCTGTAAACGCTGAGGAAGTTTCTCCTGACTAGGATGGCCCCATCGATGTCCTCCGGGCCCACGGGAGAGCTGAGCTTCTTCCTCGTTACGGATATGACGGTATCGCCGGCCTCACCGATGTTGAGGGCCTCAAGCTGGCTCATCGTCTTTCCCCCGAACTTCTCCGCTAGAAGCTCAAGGGCCTCATCCACCCTTTCCGGCACGTGGAGGAGAATTATCGTGCTCTCCACCTCAATTCTGTCCGCTGGAAGACCGCCGTTTATCGCCTCAGCCAGCACCAGCTTGGCACTCTGTCGAATCAGGAAACCCGTATCCGGCGGCACGGTCCTCTTCTCCTCCGGAGGCGTCACCAGAAGAATCGTCTCGAACTCGCTGCTCTTCCTTATGGCGTCATCGGTCGGTATCTCCTCAACGTCGAAGAGCTCCTTTATCCTCGC
The DNA here is from genome assembly GCA_027065835.1 of Thermococcus sp. Classification (GTDB taxonomy): domain Archaea; phylum Methanobacteriota_B; class Thermococci; order Thermococcales; family Thermococcaceae; genus Thermococcus. The sequence goes on from JAMONK010000063.1 coordinate 1,702, forward strand.
CTTTAACGCTCCCACGTCCCCCCGCAGGAAGAGCAGGGAAGGCCCAAAGCGTACAAGCCGCATCATAAACCCCTCCTAAGTTTATAACCCCTGTTCGTGTCGGTCCCCGTGGGATACCCAACACGGTAGGTTTTCCTGCTTGGAAGCAGAATGAAGTTAACGCCCAGAACGCCGTTCAAACCCCCGTCTATGAGCTTAAAGTTGTGGCCGTAAAGGCGAAAGTCGGCACCCCTCCCCAGAACCTCCTCCGGTCTGTGCCCCAGTGCGAGCTTTATGCCCTCAATCTCGATGAGTGTTCCGGGCTCAACAACGTCCTTCCCAAAGAACTCCTTGACGATGTCTGGATCGTCCTCGTTGCCCGGAACAACGTAGAGCTTTGCTCCGCTGGCCTTGAGGATACGGGCGAGCTTTCTAACGGCCCCGATATAGGCAGGCTTCAGATCGGGCCTCCTCTCCAGTTTGATGTTGTCGGCCAGGTCCCCGGTGTGTATAATGTAATCGGGCTCGGTTTTCTCGATCAAGCCCTCGATGAAGCGGTAGGTGCTCTCTGGGGTATCGCTTACGTGCATCACCTTGACCTCATCGGATGACGCAAGGGTTTTCATCACCCGTCTACGGAACAGTGGGAGTCTGAATGGCATTGAGGATTATTGGGAAAGGAGTTATATATACCTTCCCAAAACCCAATGGGGGTGCTGTAAATGAAGGTTCTTGTCCTCGGTGCCGGAAACATCGGGAAGGCCGTAGCCTGGGACCTGAGGGATGAGTTTGACGTTTACGTTGGAGACTTCAGTGAGGAGCGACTGATGGCCGTATCGGGGTTTGCCGGCACCATAAAGGTCAACGCTTCGAATTTTGAGGAACTCGTGAGAACCATTAAGGACTTCGAGCTCATCGTGGGCGCGCTTCCGGGCAGGCTTGGATACCAGACGGTGAGGGCAGCGATAGAAGCCGGAGTGGATCTCGTTGATGTTTCGTTCATGCCCGAGAACCCGTTGGAACTCAGGGACGAAGCAGAGAAGGCACAGGTGACGGTTATCTTCGACGCCGGCTTTGCACCGGGCCTGAGCCATATGTTGATGGGCAGGATATGGAACGAGCTCGACGACATGAACGAGGGCTACGTGTACGTCGGGGGACTGCCAAAGGAGCCGAGGCCCCCGCTCTATTACAGAATTACATGGTCACCTAAAGACCTAATTGAAGAATACACGAGGCCGGCGAGGGTAATAAGGGACGGTTACGTAACCCAGGTTGATCCGTTTGAGAGAATTGAGAGTGTGGCCGTTGGAGACTTCAAGTTTGAGGCATTTCTCAGCGACGGTCTAAGAAGCCTTCTTGAGAGCGTCAGGGCGGAGAAGCTGGAGGAGTGGACGCTGCGCTGGCCCGGGCACCTGGAAAAGATGAAGGTTCTGCGGGAGCTCGGCTTCTTCAAGGAGGAACACGTCGAGGAGATGCTTGAGGTCATAACACCGCT